>DYLE01000051.1 GCA_020722245.1 Desulfonema limicola | reverse complement strand
CCCCGCCATATGGATCGATGAACACGCAAAAACCCTTGCAAAAAGGATGGTCGGCCGTTTAAGACAGTCCGCCGGGCATATCGTCACCGTCAACCTGGGGGTGGGCGGAAACACGCGCAAACGACTGGATGATGATTTTGAACTCAATCTGCTGGCCTCCCTTCTGTCTGAAAAAGGAACCACCTTGATCCTGGACTGCGGGGCGGAAGCCGAAGAAAAAAAACGGGCCCAGGGGCTGCTTGAGGCGCTGAACAAACAGGGATTTAGGACCGTTCCGGCGAACCGCCTGGATGACCCGGTATCGCTGCCTTCACCCGGAATCGTCAGCATCGTCTGCAGCATCGGGGAAATCGCAGCCGTGATTTCGGAAAGCGATGAATTCATCGGGTATGATTCCGCCTGCCAGCATATCGCGGCCGCCGCGGGAATCCCTTCCTGCACGGTGTTTGCGGGCTCCAATAACCCCCGGTTTGTCAGAAGATGGCATGCCCGGGGAAGATCCGTAAGTAAAATCATCCATGTGGATAATTTGAGCAGGGACAAGATGTTTGATAACGCGGATATTATCAGTCGTATTCATGACGCGAGGAACCGGGCATGAGGGTGCTGTTCGTCTATCCGAATGCCGGATCGCAGCTGGGGTTCAACTACGGCCTGGCCCATATGAGCGCTGTGTTGAAGCAGGCCGGCCACCAGGTCAAGCTGATCCACCTGGCGGAAGAGCTGGGACCGCTTCCCGATGAAGCCGAACTGCAGGCCATGGTCAGGGCTTACGATCCGGGGGTCATCGGGTTTTCCGTGGTGACCAACCAGTGGCACTATGCAAAACAGACCGCCTCCTGGATTCGCAAGCAGACCCGGGTCCCCATGGTCTGCGGCGGCATCCATGCCACGGTGGCGCCCGGGCAGGTCCTGGGCTCCGGGCTGTTTGACTATGTGTTCGCCGGGGAATGCGACACCGCTTTTCTTGAGTTTGTCAACACCGTGGAACAGGGAGGCGATCCGTCCGGCATTCGGAACCTGGGGTTCTTAAAAGACGGCGTTCTTCACATGAACCCGGTTCGCCCCTTTCCCGATCTTGAACCGCTCCCCATGAAGGATTACAGCATCTTTGATTTTCAAAGGCTGATCGATAAAAAAAACGGCTGGGTGGGGCTTATGGCCTCCAGGGGGTGCCCGTTTCAGTGCACCTACTGCTTCAATCACCTCATCGTGAAAAAGTACCGGGCCGAGCTTAACGTGAAATTCTCCGAGCTCAACTACATCCGGCATTTTTCCGTTTCCGAAATGATCGCGGAAATTCAATACCTGCTGGACAATTATAAAAACATCAGAATGTTTATCTTTGACGATGACCTGTTTACCTACAACGCGGAGTACCTGATCGCGTTCTGCGAGGCCTATCAAAAGGTCTGCCGGATTCCTTTTGTGGTCAACGCGCATGTGCACTTCTTTGACCAGAAACGGGCCAGGGCCCTGGCCAGGGCCGGATGCAAAATCGTCAAGCTCGGCCTGGAGAGCGGAAGCCCGCGGGTGCGCAGGGAAATCATGCGCCGCTACACCAGCAACAAGGACATCGCCCAGACGATCCGCTACGCAAAAGACGAAGGCATGCACACCTCCTGCTTTGTGATGATCGGACTTCCCGGAGAAACCCGTGAAAACGTCATGGAAACAATCCAGCTGCTGGCCGAGGCAAAACCCGGGCGGTTCCGCTGGACCTATTTTTACCCCTACCCCGGCACCGAGGCTTACAGGATCAGCGAGCAGGGCGGGTATATCGACTTTGAAAAAAAGGAAAAGCTGGTGAATTTTACAGACACCACCTGCCTGGATTTCGGCCCCGAGCAGAACCTGTTTTTAAGAAAGGTCGGCCGCGTGATGAACTGGTTTGTAAACGCCCATGCCCAGATGGACTGTTCGGATGTTTACAAAAAAAAGGTCGATGAACTGCTGGCGCTGGACGAAGCTTCGTGGGAAGCGATCGAGGACACGCTTGAAGCCGAAGACAAACGCCTTTCCGAGCAAATGGTAAAGGCCGGAAAAACCCATTACGCCATCAAGTACAACCGGTTTATGGGGGTCATCTCCGATTATTTCCTCGAGGAAGAAAAAGCCCGGAATCAATGAAGGGGGCCGAAAGATTCCGATGCGGCCGGCCGACAGGTTTCTGTTTCATGAAAATTGACGGTTTTTCATATAAACGCGCCCGGATGTTTCCAAAGGACGCGGTGGTGCCACCGGAGGTCATATCCTTTCTGGAAGGAAACATCGCTCATATCGGCACCCTGAAGGAGCGCGTCAAGCGGAGCGTGTTTAAGATTTATGCAGAAAAAAACGACGCGGAACCTGTGTATTTTCTCAAGTATGATCATCCGCCGCTTTTGAAGGATATTGGCAAGGGTCTGATCCGGCCCAAGGTCAAATGGGAATACCGGATCACCCGCCGGCTGTTCGAATTGGGGGTTCCGGTCATTGAGCCGGTGTTTTGCGCCTGGACCCGCAAGGACGGCATCTTTGTTTCAAAGGCTATTCCCGGCGCAAGGACGTTTGAGACCGAGTGGGAAAAAATCAAACAGAGCCCGGATTCGAGACGGGGATTTATCGCCGAGCTGCGCCGGCTGCTTGACCTCATCCTGAAAAATAATATCTATCATCCGGACCTTCACGGCGGAAATGTTCTGACGATCCGGCAGGGAGATGCATTTCGGTTTTTCCTGGTGGATGTGTTCGGGGTCAGGATACGAAAAAGGCTTTCAGAACGTCAAACCCTTCAAAACTTGAGGATCATCGCCGATATGCGAAACGACCTGGAGGAAGACGAGATCGCTTTTCTGATAAGCGGGCTGCCCGGGGTGTTTCACGCCGCAGGGTATGTTGAGGTCTGGAGCCGGATCATCGACCATTACGTGGAGGTGTTTTATCAAAAAGGGTTCCGGCACGGCCGGGAAAGGATTTATAAAAAAAAAAAATATATTCATATCATCAAGGACGCGACGGGCACCTTTCGGATCCGCAAAAACACCCTGACCCCGTCGGTGGCAAAGGCGGTGATCGCAAGGCACAAGGCCGTTCGGGAGGCCAACCCAAAACGGCTATTGAAAAACAGCGCCCATCGCTGCGTATCCAGGGTTCATGTTAACGATTCAGACTATGTGGTGAAGGAATACCGTAGAAAAAAACCTTTCAGGCGCTATGGCGAGGCGCAAACCAGCTGGTATAATACCTGGGGGCTGCATCTTGCCCTTTTGCCGGCGGCAGAGCCGCTTGCCCTGTTTTATGAAAAAAAAGGCTCCGGGTTTATCATATTTGAAAACATTGCCGGGGAAAGCCTGGCTGATCGCATGTCTAAAACATTCGCTCAGCAAAAAAATTTAGAACCCCTGTTTGAACAGTATTTTAATTTTATCGTAAACCTGTGCTGCTGGAAAATCTATTGTAAAAACTTGAAGCCCGCTGATTTTATCATCAACGGCAATGACCGGCTGTTTCTGATCGCAGACAACGGGCTTGTCTTTGACCGGCAAATGACGCCAAAGGACTGGGAAAGGCAAAAAAAAAAAATGCTGCAGGGGGAGCCGCGGAACCCCATGGCCGCTTTTGGGCAGTGGCTGAAAAACCATCCCCTTCACTTTCCCTGCAGATCAACCCCCGACACCCGGCTGCGGTGATTTTTTTTCTAAAATATTTTCACCACTGAGCACACAGAGACAAAAAAAGAAAAATTTTTTCTCTGTTCTCTGTGACCTCTGGGGTTAAACCTTTCACTTTTCTAATTTGGAAAGCCTGAGTTTCTTGGAAAAAGTATGATTATAAGGTTTATGAAAAAACGATGAAAATTCTTCATCTGTTAAGCAACCACAAATGGACCGAGTGCTCGGAACTGGCGGTGGACCTGGCCTGCGCCCAAAAATCTTTAGGGGCGGATGTCTGCCTGGTCTGCGGGAAGCTTGAAGGGACAAACCCTCTGGATGTGGCATACCACGCCCGGCAAAAAGGCATAGACGACATCATTGCCCTGCCTGAAATGTCCAAGCATCTGAGGATCACCACCACGCTTCAGGGGGTTAAAAAAATAAGGGATATCATCCTGTCCAAGACCCCGGATGTCATCCACTGCCATATGTTAAACGCCCACCTTCTGACCGGGCTCGCCATCAAAAACCTAAAAACCAGGCCGCTGCTTATCCGGACCATTTATGACCCCGAAGGACTGGGCCGCGACCTGCGGTCCCGATGGTGCCGTAGACGCGCCACCCATGGGTTTATCGTGGTGTCTGAAAAGGCACGGCTTTCCGCCCTGGCTCAAAATGTTCCCGCTGGAGCCGTTGAGGTCATTGCGCCGGGAATCGATACAAACCGGTTTTCCCCGAATCGCGAACTGAAGCACAGCCTGGCCCTGACGCCTTTAGAAGGCTGCTTTGCAGCCGGAGTCGTGAGCCGGATTCGAAAGGCGCGGCGCCTGGATGTGTCATTGAAGGCTATCAACGAACTTCATTGTTCTTATCCCGGCCTGCGCCTGCTCCTTGTGGGTCGCGGACGCCCCGGCGCTTTTGAAAAGGTTATCGAGGCGCCGGCTTTAAAAATGGGGATTCGGGACAAGATCGTTGACGTGGGGTATTGCCTGGGGGACGATCTGGTGGCCGCTTACCGCCGAATGGACGTTCTGCTGTATGCCGTGCCCGGCACGGACAAGACCTGCCGGACGGTGCGCGAGGCCCTGGCCTGCGGGGTTCCGGTGATCGCCTCGCGAATCGGGTTTCTGCCCGAACTGATCGAGGACGGGAAAAACGGATATCTTGTGGATCTTTCATCAAACGGCTTTGCGGCCGCGCTCAAAAGGCTGATGGATTCACCGGACACCCTAAAAAAACTCTCCCGACAGGCCCTGACAAAAGCGCAGGAAAGGTTTGACCTGCGCACCCAGGCGGAAAAAACGTTTCAGTTTTATAAAAGGCTTATGAAGGACGATGCGACTGGGCCAGTCCCTCAAAAATCTTCTTCTTGACGTCCTCCACGCGTATCGAACGCATGCAGGAGATGTCCTTGCGGGGGCAATGCTTCTTATAACACGGGGCGCAGGCAAGGTTTGCGCTGACCACCAGATGCTCGCTGCCGTAGGGAGCTGTCCGCTCCGGAGAGGTGGGGCCGAACAGGGTGACATAGGGGGTGCCCACGGCCGAGGCAAGATGGCCGGAGCCGCAGTCCGGACCGACCGCGAGCTCTGCTTCCTTTAAAACCGCGGCCAGCTCCAGAACGGATGTCCGGCCCACCAGGTTGATCAGCCGGGATGAGCCGATCTCCCGCTCCAGGCTGCAGGCCATCTCGTATTTGGCCGCGGTATCCAGCATGACAAGATGCATGGATGTTTCCTCAAGCAGATCCCGAATCAGACGGGCATAGCTTTCAAAAAACCATTCCTTGGAGATCCAGGTGGAGCCGAGGACAACTGCGATAAAAGGGCGGCTTACCCGGGAGAGAACCGACGCGGCCAGAGACTCAAGCCTAGGCCCTGAAAATCCGAAATCCAGGACCTCGGGCCTGGGGCATCCCAGGTATTGGGTAAACTGAAGATAATGCAACAGCTTCGGGTAAAACTCCTCCATGTAGGGGATGTGCCGGTTGTTGAAAACCCAGTTGAATTCCTTTGCATTTTGGGGGTGAAAACCGATCCGAAAAGTTGCGCCCGAGAGCAGGGAAAAAAAACCGCTCTTTAAATGCCGCTGGAGGTCCAGCGTGCAGTCAAACCGGCGGTTTCTCAAGGCGCGATAAAGCTGCACAATCCCCAGATGCCAGCGGGGACGGTCAAACACCAGGACATGATCGATCTGGGGGTGAAAGCTCACCACCTCCTGGCATTTGGGTTCCACCAGCCAGGTGACGGAGCTTTTCGGAAAGCAGGATTTGAGCTGGGAAACCAGGCAGAGGCCGCGGGTGACATCCCCCAGGGAGCCCATCAAAATAATCAGAAAGGCCGGAGCCTCCGGCAATCGAATTTTCTGATGCCTGTCGGATTGTTGTTCTTCCATTGCGGCGCTTTTATGAGATATCTTCGCAAAAATTTTTAGTGTCTTATTCTCGAAAATCTGTCATAAAAAAACAAGAAATTCAAAACCACCCGTTCGCTAACGCTCACTTGAGAACACAGAGAATACGAAGTAAAAAGCCGCTATCTCTATGTTCTCTATGGTAAAAATATTGGGTTGCAGGCGTCAAGCCCGCGTTAGATCAAAACAGGCTTGATTCTAAAACTCCCTTTTCATAGAATAATCCGGCACAAAGGGCAAGCTTCATTGTCGATATTTGATAAAAAAAATCAAGGGATTATCAAAAAATAGGCCCTTACACATAAAATGAGGCGTTATCTTTTTTACGTCAGCGAGCTATACGGGTTTTCCATTGTCCGGCCCTTGCAAAAGGCGATCTTTGAGCGGGGCGATGATGCGGCATGGTTTCTGGAAAATCCTCAAAAGCTGGCTGAATATATAAAGCCGGGCGAAAAACTATTAAAAACCGTAAAACAGGTAAAAGAGTATAAACCCTTAGCTGTTTTTGTGCCCGGAAACACCGTCCCTGATTTTTTTCCGGGGTTTAAAATTGAAATTTTCCATGGGTTCAACACCTATAAACGGAGCAGCAAAAGGGGGCATTTCTGCATTCGAAACTTCTTTGACTTATACTGCACGCAAGGTCCTGAAACCACCCTGCCGTTTCAGCGGCTGGCATCCCAGCACGGTTTTTTCGAGGTCGTGGAAACCGGATGGCCGAAAATGGACCCCCTGTTCTGGGAAACGGACCCGGCCCCTTCAGAAGAAAAACCGCCCACTGTGCTGATGACCTCCACCTTCAACCCCTCTTTGAGCGCCGCCTCGACCCTGTTCGACACTGTTCAAAGGCTTGCACAAAAAAAGGATTGGCGGTGGATCGTCAATTTTCATCCCAAAATAAAGCCTGAGGTTGTAAAACGATACAAATCGATTCCGTATAAAAACCTTGCCGTTGTGGAAACCGATGACATCATTCCTCTGTATAAGGCCGCGGATGTGATGGTTTCCGATACCTCATCGACGATATTTGAATTTTTTCTTCAGCAAAAACCGGTGGTGACGCTTAACAATCGAAGGCCGGGCCCGCATCTTTTAAACATCACCGAACCCGACCATCTGGAAAACGCCATTTTACATGCCCTGACCCGGCCCAAGCTTTTAATGGATGAAATCAGAAAATACGCCGAAAACATCCATCCCTATTACGACGGTCGATCCAGCATTCGGGTGCTGGAGGCCGCGGATGACTTTATAAAAAGGGGAAGAGACCATCTTCGGCCCAGGCCGTTAAACCTTATCAGGCGTCTGAAGGTAAGAAAAAAACTCAAATACTTCCGGATTCCGGGATAAGGGCAAGAGGACCCTGCACAAATTGAATAAAATAAAAACAGCGCTTGAACGCCGGGCCGAAATCATCTGCGCCGTCCGCAAATTTTTCCTGAGTCGTCGTTACCTGGAGGTGGAAACCCCGCTGCGGATCCCCGCTCCAGCGCCGGAACCTCATATCCTGGCCATACCTGCGGACGGCTGGTACCTTCAGACATCCCCGGAGCTCTGCATGAAACGGCTGCTTGCAGCCGGGTATTCCAAAATTTTTCAGATATGCAAGTGCTTTCGCAAAAATGAGCGGGGCAGGCGGCATCTTGAAGAGTTCACCATGCTGGAGTGGTATGAGGCCGGCAGGAGCTATGATGACCTGATGGTTCAGTGCGAAGAGCTTATCTTATTTGTATGGGCGGAGTTGAACCGATCCGGGCCTTTGCACTATCAACGAAATGAAATCGACCTGACCCGGCCCTGGCCCAGGATAAACGTCAGGTCTGCGTTTGAACGGTACGCTTCCATCGACCTGGAGGCCGCTCTCTCAACGGATCGGTTTGACGAGGTCATGGCGTTTGAGATCGAGCCCCGCCTGGGGATCGACCGGCCGGTTTTTCTAAAGGATTACCCTGCCGCAGCCTCCAGCCTGGCGGCCCCCAAACCGGAAAATCCCCGCCTGGCCCAGCGGTTTGAGCTCTATATCAGCGGCCTGGAGCTGTGCAACGGCGTGACCGAACTTACTGACGCGGCGGAACAAAAAAAACGGTTTGAGGCGGAAATCCAGTCTCGAAAAGCAGCCGGCCGGCCGGTCTGCCCAATGCCTGAAAGATTCCTGGATGCGCTTTCATTTATGCCCCAGGCCGCAGGAAACGCGCTCGGATTAGACCGCCTGGTCATGCTGTTGACCGACTCGGAAACCATCGACGCGGTGGTCGCGTTCACCCCCGAAGCCCTTTAACATCAAAATAAAGCCCCATATTCTTCGGCTGGAAATAATCACGACAATCCCTTTTAGCCCTAAATCATATGTTGAAAATTAAATTTGACAAGCAGGAGGGGTATTCATTAAAATACAAACAGGCATAGGGCTAAAAAACAGCCTGTGGCTGAATAACTCTTTCGGCGTGTTTGTCTCAGGGTGCTGAACTTCAACAGACCCTTCAAACAGCCTGCGTTTTCACGTATCCAAAAAAAAGCAGCTTTGATTCAGTAAAATCCAAAATGGCTCTCGCAGCCTTAAAGGGGATAGGGCGGTATCGGATGTGAATTCCTTGTCGATAACTAAACTCAAATAATCAAGGAGAAAAAAAATGGAAAAAAAATGTTTTGGCATTCCCGGCCTCGGTTTTTATGTCATCCTGTTTTGGGTCTTTATGTTTTTGGCGGCTATTGCGCCCCAATGCGCAGAAGCCTGAGGTAATCCTTCGCTGACCGTGAATGTCAGGCCGGCAGACGGTGGGAATATCACCTCACCCAATTTTGCTACTCCTACCTCCTATCCCAAGACCTTTAGCTGCAGTAATACTTATACACTACAGGCGGTCGCCAATTCAGCTTCAGGTTATGTGTTCAGCCAGTGGAGCGGAAATTTAACTGGAAGCACAAACCCGCAAACCCTATCGGTCGCCGACGGAGCAAAAAGCGTTACCGCCGTGTTTGTCAAGGCGGTCCAAAGCATTGAGTTTTCAGAGGCCAAGGACCTCATCGACGGGCAGAAGGATGTTCTGGTTGTCGATGTCAGCCCCCCAGCCGACTATGCCAGAGCCATATCCTCTGCGCCAAAAACTACCCGTGGAATACCACCTCCCACAGCTTTGATGTGGACATTATCGACCTGATTCCGTACCAGACATACGATATCCTGATCTACGACAAGGATGGCAGTCGAAGTTTGGAGGCGGCGGATGCTTTGGCATGTCAGGGGTTTGTATCCCTTTATGCGGTGACGGACGGCCTGGATGTCTGGATGGCCAACGGGTATGAGACCTTTATGACCGAGGAGGATATGGATATCTGCACCTCATTGCCGCCGATGGCGTACGCCGGCCCGGATCAGGTGGTGAGCGAAAATCGGCAGGTCACCCTAAACGGCTGGGGCCAAGACCCGGACGGGGGGGAGGTGACCTATGAATGGATCCAGATCCTCGGCGATACCCCTCCGGACTTGTCCGGCCTGACCTCTTCCACACTCACATTTACCTCGTTTGGGCAGTTGACAAGCAATGAACGCCTGGTTTTTCATCTGACCGTGACGGATGACGAGGGGGATAAGGATACCGACAGCGTAACCGTGAACGTAAACTGGTATAATGATCCTCCAGAAGCAAATGCCGGTCTAGACCAAACCGTTGAACCCGGAAATGAGGTCATCCTTGACGGATCCGGCTCCTCGGACCCGGAAGGCGATGAGTTATCATACCACTGGATGATTTCAGCCGCGAATTTTGAACCGGATCTATCCGATGAAAATGCCGTCACCCCCTCGTTTACGGTTCCATCGGACACCCCCGAAGGAAGCTATGTCGTGTTTCTGTTGACCGTGACCGACACCGGCGGGAAAGAAGATACCGCAACGGTAACGATAACGGTCGATGCCTCAACCCCGGAAAATCAGGCTCCGACGGCGAATGCCGGCACAAATCAGACAAAAACCGAGGGCGATACGGTGACTTTAGACGGTTCCGGATCATCGGATTCGGATGGAAGCATAGCAGGCTATTTGTGGACGCAGACAGGCGGGGTTTCTGTACCCCTCTCCAGCAGATCCGCTGTCAATCCCAGCTTCACCGCGCCGGAGGTTGACGCCCAAACAAGCCTGAGCTTCACCCTTGAGGTCACGGATGACGACGGCGCAAAGGATACAGATACCGTGAGCGTCACAATCAAAGACAACGGCAACGATGATGATGATGATGATGGCAATGAGGGATTTTTCCATTTCCTGCGTTTAATTTTCTCACTACTGAAGGGAGTGTAGGAGAAGAAAATTTTTTTAACCTATAATTTCAGTTGACTATTTAGTTTATGGGTGTGTAAATAATTTATCGTTTTTTTGAAAATATTTTTATCACAGAAAGAGAAGGCTGAAGGTAGAAGGTAGAAGGCTGAAGGCTGACGCTTTTATCTGTGTGTTTTGTGGTCTCTGTGGTTAAATTCTTCATTTTGCTAACTGGGAAAATTTAAGTACCTTGGAAGTCCGTCCTCACGCCGAGGGCGGTGAAGGAGAAATCCTCCTTCGTTTTGTAACCGGGAGCGGATATTGTATTGGAAACTCAGGGAGGATCTGAGCCTTGAGGACCGGCTAAGAAGGTCCTACTACCACCTGCTGCGGGATGAACTGGATCAATTCCTTCTGGACAAAGCGCTGATAGCGTCCTACCGCAATTTTATTCAAAAAAACAAGCCCTACCCCTTTGTGGAACGGAAAGAATTAAAGCCCAGGGCCCGCATTCCCAAGGTGGAGTATGAATGTCAGAACCCGTTTCTGGTGATTTTTTTTGAGGACTGCCTTTCGGAAGAGCATAAAAAGTATATCCGGTTTTTCGACACCAACAAGGTTACCAAAACCAACCTGCTTCGCTCAAAAACCCTTTCCCTGGAGCCGGATTTCGACAGAAGTCAGAAGTACCTGGAGTCGGCCCGCTTTTTTGAGTTTCTGGACGACATGCTTCCGGTGGATTACGCCCTTCTGATTCAACGCGACCCCGTCAAACAGACCGAGAGGAACACCTATTGCATCTCCCATTTTCATGTTCGCATCGACTGGCCGATCACCGAGGCCGCGGAGGATCTGGCGCGCTATCTGCGCTATATCTCCAAGGACCTTTATGAAAAAGGGGATAAATACGCCGAGGATGTTCAGAAAAAATTTTTTGAGTTTTACGGTCTGCCCGATATGATCGGCGGTCGAAGAACCGCAGCCATCGTCGCTTCCCAGTATTTAAAACGGCTGCCGTATATCTCCACGGTTTATGTCTCAAGCAGTGAATCCAGGGCGCTGATCCGTTATTCCGAGGGAGGGGTGTTAAAGGCGATTTTGATCAAGCTGGCGGACATGGAGATCAACCGGCTCGCCGAAGTGGCCGGCATGCCGCTTTTGGAGTTAAAAAACAATTACATGGTGGAAAAACATGGGCGGGGAGGTATTTTTATTTTTCAGACCAGCTACGCCTACACGAATCACGCCCTGCCGCCTGAAGACAGCAAGCTCAGGGAACTCAAGCCCGAGACCTACTGGCTCACCGTCGACAGCCAGAAAATCCTGCCGAAGCCGAGGGTGTGGAAGTATCCCCCTCTTCAGTACAACTTTATTTATTCATAGATATATATTCATAGATCGAACCGGCTTAAGAAAACCTGAAATTTCAGGTTTTAAGCCAGGTACTTGATCATGGCGGTTTCATCGCAGTCGGGAAACTTTACGCAGTAGAGGCAGTCGGCCCAGATTTTGATGGGCAGCTCCGCCTTGTCGATTTCCGTGAATCCGAATTTTGAAAAAAATCCAGGCTTATAGGTCAAGGCGAAGAGTTTGTTGATCCTGAACCCCTTTGCCTCTTCAAATACCGCCTTTACGAGCTGGGTGCCGATCTTCTGGTTCCAACGGTTTTCCGCAACCGCCAGAGACCGGATTTCTGCAAGGTCCTCCCAGCAGAACTGAAGGGCGCAACATCCCGCAATGCCGTTTCCGGGGCCTGAATCCACGTACACCCAGAAATCCCTCAGATGATCGTATAACCGGCTCAAAGGGCGCGCCAGGAGTTCCCCCTTCTGCCCATAGTGCTTCAACAGGGCATAAATGCCTTTAACATCCTCAATGGTGGCTTTTCGAATCATAGTCGTGTATTAACGTTAACAGGGTCTTAAATCAAGGGATTTGTTTTGGTTGATTTAACACCGATTTTCCCGCCGGTTTTAACCGACAATTTACCCAACTTCATGGTCCTCAAAAAAATTTTTTTTGATATCGGTCGGTTAGGCAGGCGTACGGGCGGATTTAGGCACTACAGATTTTTTTGAACGCGTGCCGGTATGTTCTTTAAAGGATTA
>DYLE01000050.1 GCA_020722245.1 Desulfonema limicola | reverse complement strand
CGCCCAAACCTTGAATGTGAGAAAGGATGAAACCGCTTCGACCTTAAACAACATCGGCCTGGTTTACCGGGATCAGGGTAAATACCAAAAAGCGCTTGAAACCTTTGAAAAGGCCCTTGAAATCGACACCCAGATCCGGTCTCAATGGGCGATCGCCTATGATTACCGGAATATGGGGCTGACCTACCTGAGGCTGAACCAGCCTGAGAAAGCCGCGCCCCTCTTCGAGAAGGCCTTTGCCCTTTCGGAATCCATCGGCAACCGGATCAACGCCGCCAAGGCCCTGCTGGGCAAAGGGGACGCCCGGTTCGCGCTGGGGGATTTCAAACAGGCGGAATCGGCCTACCAGCAAAGCCTTTCCCGATCCGCTGAAATGGGCATTCGAGAGACCCAGTGGCGTTCCCTGTACGGGCTGGCCAGGATCCACCTGACGGATCCCAAAGACCTCCCGGCCGCCGAAACCCGGCTCAGGGACGCGATGCGCATCATTGAGCAGCTCCGTTCGGATATCAAAATAAACCAGCTTAAAGAAAATTTCATCACCAACAAGCTCTCCGTTTACAAGACTTTGGCGACGCTCCTGGCGGATATGCAGAAACCTGCCGAGGCCTTTGAGGTGGCCGAGCGTTCCCGGGCGAGAAATTTCATCGATCTTCTGGGCAACCAGAAGCTGTCCTTTTCAAGCGAGACGGACAACAGGCTCTACCAGAGCGTCCAGACCGTCAGATCTGAAATCGAGGCCTATGAATCCCTGCTGGCCCAGGCATCCGATCCGGCTGAAAAAGCGGTTTACCGGAAAACCCTGGACAACCTGAATGATCGGCTGAAAGACATCATGCTCGACATCGAAGCCCAGAACCCGCAGCTTTCCTCCCTGGTATCCGTATCCCCGGTTGAGGCGGACGGCCTGATCCGCCGGCTGGAGCCTGGCGTGGCGCTTCTATCCTATTATGTGCTCGACAATGAGCTTTTCTGCTGGGTGCTCAAAAAGGAGAACAGCAGCGGGCCGGCGGCGGAAAACCTCAAACTGGTCCGCATTCCCGCCAACAGCGAAGAACTGGGGGAGAAGATCCTGGAGTACCGCAGGGTGCTTCAGAACCTGGAACCTTATGAAAGGCATTCGAAACTCCTCTATGACCGGCTGATAACGCCCGTCATGCCATACCTTAACGGGATTCATACCCTGGGGATCATACCCCACGGGCCGCTGCATTATCTTTCTTTTGCGACCTTATACAGCGGCGAAAACTTTCTTGCGGATCGGTTTTCACTGTTCTACCTGCCCAGCGCCAGCCTGCTGGAGTATACCCTCAGCCGAAGGACCGTCCGGGAAAAGGATGGGCTTGAAATCCTGGCCATCGGCAACCCCGACCTGGGGGATCCGGTCCTCAACCTGCCGTTTGCGGAGCAGGAGGTGAACGCCATCCGCTGGGATTTTCCGAAAATCACGGTGTTGACACGGGATAAGGCAACCGAGGACTGGGTGGTTGACAATATCGCCAGATTCGATATTATTCATATCGCGTCGCACGGCGAGTTTGATCCGGTCAATCCGCTGCTGTCCGCCATCAAACTGGCCAGATCCGACAGGCCGGAGCCGGACCATGACGGGGACCTTAAGGCCCAGGAGATCTTCGGTTTAAAACTGAAAGCGGACATGGTGGTTTTAAGCGCCTGCCAGACCGGACTGGGAAAAATCCGCGCCGGGGATGAGGTGGTCGGACTGAACCGTTCGTTCTTATACGCCGGCACCCACACGGTGGTTTCAAGCCTGTGGCGCGTCAGCGATGTGTCCACCGCGGTTCTGATCAAAACCTTTTACCGGCGTTACATGACCGACAATAAAGCGGACAGCCTGGCGGCGGCGGCCCGGCATGTGAAGACGCGCTACCCCCATCCCGGATACTGGGGGGCGTTTACCCTGGTGGGGGACTATTACTGACGGCTTCCAAAAAATTTATATTTCCCCGGTTTGAAGAATAAACAAATTAACCACAGAGAGCAAAAAGGACACAAAAAAAATTATTTTTTCTCTGTGCGCTCTGTGGTGAAAATTTTTTAAAACAACCGATAAGTTACGTTCTACAAAAATACAACAAATATGAGGCATGAGAATGAAACCAAAACATGGGATACCCGCCGTCGTCATCGGCCTTCTTCTGTTCACCGCGCTCATCGGCTCTGCAGCTGAAAAGGTCTGGGTGACATCTGAGGGCGCCAGCCTGAAGGCCGACAGGAGCAGCCTATCCGCCACCGTCGCCGAACTGACGCGCGGCACGGAGCTGGTTGTCACCAGCTGTGAAAACCGGTGGTGCAAGGTCACCACGCCGAGCGGTAAAACCGGCTGGATATACCAGGGCAGGGTTTCGGACGCCCCTCCGGAAATCAACGAAACAGAAGGTGAAGCGGGCCTCGGCGACATGCTCGGCGGACTCTCCGAAAGCAGCATCGAGGCGGATGCCAGCGATTCCGCCCGAAGCATTCGGGGGCTTTCCCCTGAAGCGGCGGCCTATGCCAAAAACACGGGAAAACCGGAGGAGAGCCAGAAAGCGCTGGACCAACTGCTGTCCCTGACGATTCCGGCAAACGAGATCGAACAATTTTTAAAACAGGGCAAAATCGGCGAATATGCCCAATAACCGAACAAAACGAGGATATCCATCATGTTCAAAGAGAAAACCCGCCGTTCAGAGGCTTCGATTCTTGAAGGCCGGCGAACATTCTTAAAGCTTGCCGGACCGTTTGCCATCCTGCTGGCCTGCCCGGCCTACGCCCTTGACCTTTTAAGGATTGTCGATCCCGAGGGCAAAAACAAGGATATTCAAAAAGCCAGGCAGGCGCTGGACGGCATAGGGAGCATCGCCCAGAGCCTCAAGGGGGTGGACTACCAGACCGAGCGGACCATCGGCGAAACCCTGGCCCTGGAAGGTTTTCAGCGCTACGGCATGCCTGTAAAAGACGACGGGCTTCAGAAATACGTCAACCTGGTGGGAAACGCCGTGGCCCGAAACGGCATCCGGCCGGATATCCCCTACCGGTTTGTGGTGGTGAAAAGCGAGATCTACAACGCGTTTTCCTGCCCCGGCGGCATCATCTTTGTCAGCTCGCGGCTGATCGGGTCCATGCAGGACGAGGCGGAGCTGGCCTGCGTGCTGAGCCATGAGGTGGGGCATGTGTCGCATAAGCATGCCCTGCAATCCATTCGGCGCGCCAAGTTCCTTGAGGGCGCGGGCAAGATCGGCACCCTCAACATGGAAGGGGAAAGGGGGGAAAACTACCGGGCGATGATCGGCGACCTTCAGACCGTGCTGTTTGACAAGGGGCTGGACAAAGGGATGGAGTACGAGGCGGACGCAGCCGGAATGGATTACGCCTACCGGACCGGTTATGATCCGTCCGGCCTGATTCGCGTGCTTGAGATGCTTGAAAGGAATCAATCCACGGCGGTCCAAAAGGGATCCTGGTTTTCCACCCACCCGCCCCTGCCGAACCGCCTGGAGAAGTGCCGCCAATTGATGGAAAGATACCCGGATGCCTCGGAAATGGCCACCGTCAAGGATCGGTTTGCCTCCTCCTGCAAGGTTCTGAAGGGCGCATCCCTCAGATGAACACCTACCATGACTGTATCCCCTGTTTTCTGCAGCAGACCCTCCATGCCGCCCGGCTGGTCACAAGGGACGAAAAGATCCATGAACAGGTGATTCGAGCGGTTTTAAAAGAGGCGGCGGACATGGACCTGGGGCTTCCGCCGCCGGCCATGGGAAAAAGGATTTACGGGATCATCCGCAGGGTCTCCGGGAGCGCCGATCCCTATGCCTCTATCAAGAAGACCTATAATCAATTCGCCCTGGGCCTTTATCCGGAGTTTAAGGCAAAGGTCGCCGGCTCTTCAACCCCCCTGGAAACCGCCCTCCGGCTCGCCATCGCCGGGAACATCATCGATTTCGGCGTGAATTCCCAAATCGATCCGACCCGGGTTTATGAAACCATCAACCAGGCGCTCTCCCAGGAGCTGGCCGGCAACCTCAACGGGTTCGCCCAGGACGTCCGTTCAGCCCAAAACATCCTTTACCTGGGGGACAATGCCGGAGAGATCGTCTTTGACCGGCTGCTGATCGAGCACCTCCCCCTTGAAAAAATCACCTTTGCGGTAAGGGGCGCGCCGGTCATCAATGACGCCACCCTGGCCGACGCCAAGGCGGTGGGCCTGACCAGTCTGGTGAGGGTGATCGACAACGGCTCGGACGCCCCCGGCACCCTGATGGACGAATGCAGCGAAACCTTTAAGCATGCTTTCGCCCAAGCGGATCTGGTGATCGCCAAAGGCCAGGGAAACTATGAATCCCTTTCAGAGGTCAATCACAACATCTACTTCATCTTCAAGGTCAAATGCCGGGTGGTCGCGGCCCATATCGGCCTGGAGCCGGGAAGCCTGGCCGTTAAAAAAAATACAAAGGCACCAGCATAAATCCAAACCGCTTCAAACCCATTTTCAAGAAAGGAGAACAAAATGAAAAATGTCATGATCGTCGCCTGCGGCGCTTACATGGACACCGGATACGGCTGCCCCGGAGAATGGCGCTGCCTCAAGGCCGCGGCCTTCGGAGAGGGCGCGTTTGATGAGAAGTCCGCGGTGGTCGGCTTTGTGAAATGCGAATGCCCGGGCAGGACCGTCATTTCCAATCTCGGAATGGCGATAAAGCTGTCCGGGGTGAAGCCTGATCTCATTTATCTGAGCTCCTGCCTTGTCGGCGCCAAACCCGGCTGCCCCTACATCACCCCCGAGGAACTGGCCCAGCTGATTGAGAAAAAAACCGGCGCCCGGGTGGTTCTGGGCACCCACGACTACGCCTAAAAAAACACCCGGCCGCAACACCTCAAAACAACCCCCTTTCGCCTGACCCGTCTGCTCCGTCAGCCCGCTTTCCATGCTGACGGAGTAGACCCCGTTTATCCCCCTTCGTTTCCAGCGACACCCATGGGGTGTTGCCCCTGCCCCCTCACCCCTTTTCTGAAAAACCGGGCGATGGAATCAAGAGTATACTTACAATACCTTTACAAAAAATTTACATTGACATTTACATAATTCATTGATAGGTTCCTGTCAAACCGATTCAAAAAGCGGAGGCGGTATGCAGGCGTCATTAACGCCCAAACAAAAACGGCTGCTGGATTACCTCCGGGAGCACATCCATGCGACCGGAATATCCCCTTCCCTGCGCCAGGCGGCCCATGACCTGGGAATCAGCCACGCGGCCGTGGCGCAGATGCTGAAACTTCTGGAAAAAAAAGAGCTGATCAAACGCGACGGCCGGTATCAGCGAACGGTTTACCTGATGCACCCGCCTCGGCAGACCGCGGGCGTTCACCGGTGGAAAGAGGTGCCGGTGATCGGCCGGATCACCGCCGGCCTCCCCATGTACGCCCAGCAGGAACCCGACGGCGCTGTTGTGGTGGATGCCGATGTGTACAAAGGGAACACCCTGTTCGCGCTCTACGTCAAGGGGGATTCCATGATCCACGCGGGCATCCTGGACGGGGACCTGGCGATCTGCGAACCCCGGCAGTACGCGGACAACGGCGAGATCGTCGTGGCCCTGATCCATCAGGAGGAGGCGACCGTCAAGCGGTTTTTCGTTCACAAGGGCCATATCCTGCTTCAGCCGGAAAACCCGAAATACCCCGTTATGAAATACGGGTTTGACGAGGTGCTGGTTCAAGGCAAGGTGGTCGGCATCCTTCGCGGCCCAAAGGTGATGCAGAGGCTGAACCCATGAAAGGAATTGCCTCCCCCTCCCGGATCCTTGTCGGCACCAGCGGGTATTCCTATACGGAATGGGCCGAGGCCGGGTTTTATCCAAAGGGGACCCCCGCCGGCCGGATGCTCTTCCATTACGCGCAGCGGTTTAGGATCACCGAGTTGAACTACACCTGGTATCAGATGCCGAAACCCCAGTCCATCGACCGGATGCGGCAGGCCGCCGGCCCGGATTTCCTGTTCGCCGCCAAGCTCACGCGCACCATGACCCATGAAATTGAAGCGACCCAATGGCGCGATCAGGTGAGCCGCTACCGGGACGGGATCGCGCCCCTGGTTGAAGCCGGCCGGCTGGCGGCCGTGCTGGTTCAGATGCCCCCCTCCTTTGACCGCTCCCGGGAAAACAGGCTGTATTTGGCCGCCCTTCTGGACGCCTTAAACGGGCTTCCGGTGGCTGTGGAATTCCGCCACGCCGCCTGGGCGGTGGAGCGGGTGTTCAACGAGCTTTCGGCCCGCCGGGTGGCGCTGGTGGCGGTGGACGATCTGTTTGACTGCATGCAACTGCTGCGCCTGGCCCCTGCCGGGGTTGTTTCCGGCGCTGGACGTGGTCACCCACCCGGAGTTCTTCTATATCCGGTTCCACGGCAGAAACGCCGCGGGATGGCGCTCCGGCCACATGCAGAAACAGTTCGACTATGACTACAGCGACGCCGAGCTCAAGGAATGGATCGACCGAAGGATCCTTTCCATGGCGGACCGGGCCAAAACCGGCATGATCTTTTTTAACAACCATGTTCGCGGCCAGGCCCCGCGCAACGCCCAGACCATGATCCGGCTTCTCACCGACGCGGGGTTGACGGCGGCGGCATCATCGCGTTGACGAAAAAAATGGCATCCCTTTCCCGAAACGGAGGCTCAGGGTTTATCCCTTCTGAATGTTTCAGGGCTGACCGGCCCCGGACGGTGGTGCATTTAAACATCGCCGATTTCGCCGTGGCGGTGGAGCGGCAGCTGGATTCCCGGCTAAAAGACTATCCGGTCATCATTGCGCCGACGGCGTCGGCCCGGGCCGTGGTCTATGACATGAGCGAGGAGGCCTTCCGCGCCGGCGTGGCCAAGCAGATGCCGCTGAGCCGGGCGGTTCGCCGCTGCCCGGACGCGATCATCATCCCTCCTCATGAGGACCGGTATGCGCAGGGCATGGAGGCCATCCTTCGGGAGGTGCTCCCCTATTCCCCGCTGATCGAACCCGGAGAGGCCGACGGCCATGTGTTTATCGACATCACCGGGACCAGCCGCCTGTTCGGGCCGCCCGTGGACGTGGCATGGCGCATGTACCGCCGGATCAAGGACCGCCTGGGGTTTGCGCCGGTCTGGTCGGTGGCGCCCAACAAGCTGGTGGCCAAGGTGGCGACCCGCCTGGTCAAACCGAGGGGCGAATATATCATCGATGAGGGGGAGGAATCCGATTTTCTGGCGCCCCTTCCCCTGTCTGTGCTCCCCGGCATGGAGCCGGAGGACCTGCTCCGGTTTAAGGCCCTGAACCTGGAGCGTGTGCACCAGGCCGCCGGTTTAACCCTGGATCAGTTAAGCGTTCCCTTCGGCCATCGGGCCGGGTTTGTGTTTCAAACCCTTCGAGGGATTGATCCGTCGCCGGTGCTGGCGGCGGGGCAAAAACCGCCGCAAATCCTCGCGGTTCATGAATTTATCGAGGATACCCCCACCAGGGAAGGGATCGAAGGGGCAGTATACGGGCTTGCGGAAAAAATCGGCGTCGAATTGCGAAGGATGCGCAAGGCCGCCCGCATGCTGGCGATGGCCATCGACTATTCCGACGGGGTGCGGCGAACGCGGCGAATGCGCGTAAATCCCCCGTCGGCCCATGACAGGGTCCTGTTTCAAACCGCCCGATTCATGCTGGACCTGGCCTGGACCCGGCGGGTGCGCCTGCGCCGTATGCGATTGATCTGCGAAAAACCGGTGTTTCCTTCAGCCCAGATGGCGCTTTTTCCCGATCCCGCCGCGGAAAAACAGGAGGCCCTGACGGCCGCCGTGGATCGCATCCGCGAACGGTTCGGGCGCCGCATGATCCTGACGGGCCCCGGTCTGGCGTCATGAGGGGCGTCGGCCATGATCCCGCTGACGGTGCGTTCCGCGTATTCCCTGATGTGGGGGACGACCCCCGTCGAAGCCCTCTGCCGCCGCGCAAGGCTTCTGGGATACGACCGGCTTGCCCTCACCGACACGGATAACCTCTATGGGCTCTGGACGTTTCTTGCGGCCTGCAGGCGGGAGGGGCTGCGGCCCATCATCGGCGCCGAGGTGACGGACAAAAAACCCCCCTGCCGCGCGGTCTGCCTGGTACAGGATGATCAGGGATACCAAAACCTCTGCCGGATCCTGACCCGGCGGCATACAGAGGAGGGGTTTGATTTAAAATCCTCCATCGCATCCCTGTTCAAGGGGCTGAGCGTGCTGACGCAAAACCCGCATCTGCTTTCCTGCTGGCACGACGCCGGTGTGGAGGTCTGGGCGGCCTTTCCCAGGCATCCGGCCTGCTCCGCCCATCCCCTGCGCCGGGCCGCAGCCCGCATGGGGATTCCGGAGGCGGCGACGCCCGGAAGCTTCTTCATTGATCCCGAGGCGCATGCCGTTCACCGGGTGCTGCGGGCCATCGAACGCCATACGACCCTCTTCCGGCTTAAACCCGAGGACGCGACGCCGGCGGACGCGTTTCTGGCCTCACCGGAAACCTATGCCCGGCGGTTCGCCGTGTGCCCCGAAGCCGTTTCAAACACCCACGCCCTGGCGGAACGCCTGGGTTTCACCGGTCCGGATTTCGGTCTGGTGCTCCCCCCCTACCAGGGTGAAACCGCTGATCAGTCGGCGGCCCGGCTGCGCCGGGCCGCGTATGAGGGCGCCCGGCAACGGTATGGGGAGCTGTCCGAGGTTGTGGTGGAACGGCTGGAGCATGAGCTTCACCTCATCACCCGAATGGGGTTTGCCGCCTATTTTCTGATCGTGGCGGACATCGTCGCGCAAAGCCCTCGAACCTGCGGCCGGGGATCCGGGGCCGCCTCGCTGGTGGCCTACTGCCTCGGCATCACCCATGTCTGCCCCATCACGCATAACCTGTATTTCGAAAGGTTTTTAAACCCGGGCCGCCAAGACCCGCCGGATATCGACATTGATTTCGCCTGGGATGAACGGGACGCGGTGATCGAAACGGTGCTCTCCCGGCATAAAGGCCACGCCGCCATGGTGTCCAACCATGTTTGCTTTCAGCCCCGCATGGCCTTGCGGGAAACCGCCAGGGTCTTCGGCCTGGCCGACGGCGAGATCAATCGGGTGGTCAAACGCCTCCCCGGGTTCTGGGAAACGGAGGAATCCGGCCGGGACCTGGTAAACCCTATGGCCGCCCTCCCCTCCATGAAGGAGGTGGATTTTCCGCGGCCCTGGCCCGAGATTATATCCATTGCCCAGCGGATCCTCGGCCTGCCGCGATACCTTTCGGTCCATCCCGGAGGCGTTGTCATCACCCCGGAACCCATCGACACCTATGTGCCGGTTCAGACCGCGGCCAAGGGCGTTCCCGTGATTCAATGGGAAAAGGACGCCGCCGAGGAGGCCGGGCTGGTGAAGATCGATCTTCTGGGCAACCGCAGCCTGGGGGTTATTCGGGACGCCGTCGCCAACCTGCGCGAAAACAAGATAGCGCTGGATGAAGGCCGCTGGGCGCCTGAAGACGACCCGCCCACCCAGCAGGCCGTGGCCCAGGGCCGCACCATGGGATGCTTTTACATCGAAAGCCCGGCCATGCGGCTTCTGCAGCAGAAAACCGGCAAGGGGGATCTCGAGCATTTGACCATCCACTCCTCCATCATCCGGCCGGCCGCCAATGACATCATTCAGGAATACCTTCGCCGGCTTCACGGCGGGGCATGGAAGCCGATCCATCCCCTGCTGGCGGATGTGCTTGGGGAAACCTTCGGCCTGATGGTGTATCAGGAGGATGTATCCCGGGTGGCGGTGGCCCTGGCCGGGTTCTCCCACGCCGAGGCGGACGGGCTGCGCAAAATCATGTCCAAAAAGGACCGGGAACATCAGCTGCGGGATTATCTGGACCGGTTCATTCGCGGCGCCCGTTCAAGAGGGGTCTCCGATGAACAGATTGAACAAATCTGGAAAATGATCATGAGTTTCAACGGATACTCCTTCTGCAAACCCCACAGCGCCTCCTACGCGAAAATTTCCTTTGAGGCGGCGTATTTGAAGGTGCATTTTCCGGCGGAGTTCATGGCGGCCGTGATCAGCAATCAGGGGGGGTTTTACTGCACCTTTGCCTATGTTTCCGAGGCCCGGCGGCTGGGCCTCACGATCCTTCCGCCGGATGCGGCGGAAAGCCGAATCCCCTGGACCGGCAGGGGCCGCTTCATGCGGGTGGGATTTTTATCCATCAAGGGGTTATCCGCAAGCACCGCCGCCCGCATCGTCGCGGAGCGGGAAAAGGCCGCCTTTTCCGGCTTAAACGATTTTCTCGACCGGGTGGTGCCGGACGAGGATGAGGCGAGAGCGCTGATTTTCAGCGGCGCGCTGGATCGGTTTCATCCCCATAAACACCGCGCCGCCCTGATCTGGCGGTTCGCGGCCTGGCAAAAGCGACGCTCCCCAAAAAACCCCGGCCCTTCCCTGTTTGAAGACCCTCCTTCTGACGCCCTGCCGGATCTGCCTGCGGATGACCCTGTCGATCAACTGCGGCAGGAGTTTAAGACGCTGGGTTTTTTATGCGACCGCCATCCCATGACGTTGTTTGAAAATCAGCTGAAGCCCTTAAAAATCATCAAGGCGAAAAATCTCGCGCAGCATTGCGGCCGCCGGGTTCAAACCGCCGGGTGGCTGATTACCGGCAAAACCGTCATGACGCAGAAAGGCGATCTCATGAAATTTCTCAGCTTTGAGGATGAAACCGGGATTGTGGAAACCACCTTCTTTCCGAAGACCTACCGCCGGTTCTGTCGTATCCTGGACTACGGACGGCCGTATTTGATCTCCGGAAAACCGGAGGAAAACTGGGGGGCGATCACCCTCACCGCCGATGCGATAAAACCCCTGACGGCGTAAACGGCTTTCCAAACATTCGGTTTGGCGGCTTTCGCGGGCTGAAAAAAACCGGGACTTTCCCCCTTCCCCCTTGAGCCTTCCTATTTTTACATACCCCTCATTCTTCCAGCACCACGCCGAACAGCGGCGGGATCATCTGATACCCGACGGAGGCATCCTGGCCTGCCAAATCCTTGGCCAGGCCAAGGCCCGCGTTCAGGTTCGGAGCCGGAATAAACCCGATCTTTCGGGCGGTCTCCGGCTGTCTGGCGCCGGCCAGCACCACCCCTTTGACCTGGCGCAGGGCCATGCCGCTCCACATCCAGTTGATCAGCCCGTGGCTGCCGTGGTAGGCAAACCCATGCCGGTACTTTTCAAGATAAACCGGGTTTTGGGCATAGGGTTCGGCCAGGGCCTGCCAGCATTCTTCCGGATCCCGGTGGCGCTCCAGATCGTTTTTCCAGAAATCGATATAGGCAGGATGATGGCCGACATGAAACTTTTCAAACCCCGGATTGCAGGCCACGATCACCCCGCCCTCCCGGACCAACGGCCGGCCGGAATACATCCCCCGCATGTACCCGAGCACCAGGCTTCGCAGCAGAATGGGATTAAACACAGAGAGCATGCTGTACGGACTCAGGTTCGGAACCCCGAAGATCAGGATATCCACCGGCTCATCCACCCGGACATTCTGCTGGGCATAGACCCGTTTTAATGTCTGGGGATGGACCTGATCCACATCCCCGGCAAAAACCCCCGTGACCTGATAACCGGATCGCAGCCGGTTTCTGACAAACCGCTTCACAAACTGGGGAGAAAGGGAGGCTGCGCCAAACAGCATTCGGGATAGGCTTTTGTTCATACCGCTTCGGGGTTTTTTGCCCAGGGGATCAAGGAACGGCGCAAGCAGCGGCGGCCAGACCCGGTTGTTGATCACGGTCTCGATCTGAAATATGTTGTATCTTTCCTTCACTCGCTGTCCCATCTCCTGCAAGGCCCGGTGCATGGGGCTGCGGCCGGGGTCCATGATGGAATCCACGCCGTTCCACTGGCGTGGGGAATGGTGATGGCGGATGCTGGCCCACGACCCCAGGCCCACAAGAATGCTTTTCCAACCGCCGTTCATGGAGGTGAAGTTCACATTGACGTAGATGGTGATGTCCGACTCGTCCACGCTGCGATTGATTTCGATCTCCCGTCCCGAGGGGTCGGCTCCCAGATGGATCAGCCGGTCGGGGTCCGTGGCGTCATGACAGGTGATGCGCTCCTCCCCCAGAAGGCTTTTAAGCTTTCTTCCGAGAACAAGGGAAAGCTCCCTCGGGGTCCATTTCCGGTGAAGCCCGTTGGCGCAGATCAGGCGAATCTGATCTTTGGAAATACCGATCCTAAAAAGACGATCGATAACCGCCTCTATGACCATTCCCCTGGGATCCCGGCTCATGAGCGGAATGGGGAGGCAGAGGTCATCAAAGGCGATGGTCACGCGGCTTTTTTCGCTCAGCTGTTCCTCCAGGGGCGCTGCTCCCATGGGATGATCCAGGGCCCGGGCGATCAGGGCAGTGGGGTCCGCTGCCGGAGGTTCGGGCGGGTTGGCGTAAAAAAACCGGGTATTGC
>DYLE01000049.1 GCA_020722245.1 Desulfonema limicola | reverse complement strand
ATTTTTACAGTAAGCAGCTAAAGAAGAATGAAGAATGAAGGGTGAAGGGTGAAGGTTAACCTCAAAACATCTTTCCCATTCGACGTTCAGCGTTGAGCGTTCGATGTTCAGCGTTCAAAAAAAACGTCCAACATCGAACTTCGAACTTCGAATTAAAATGGGCAGGCTGGCGTTTTGCTGTAGGTGCTTTGTGCCCTCTGGGTTTAATTCACTCATTCTTTAAACCGGAAAACATATGTTCCTTGGAAGTCAAAGCTGTTCGCTTCATGAGCCTTTCGGGGCGCGGTTTGCATTGAATTCGAAATTGCAAAAACTCGGCGCAAGCGCCTCAAACAGCTTGCAATTTTTAACGCATTCAATACAACCCGCTTTCTCCCCCGAAAGCCTCAATCCCGCTCACAGCTGATTTTTTACAAGAGCAACATGAAGCACAGACCCGACGATTCCAGCGATGCCGCCATTATTGACACCATCCTTTCCGGTGATGTGAACGCCTTTGAGGTATTGCTTGAGCGGTATCAGGCGTATGTGTTTTCCGTGGTGCGAAAACACGTTCCGGCGGATCAGGTGGAGGAAACCGCCCATGAGGTGTTTATCCGGGCATACCAAGGGCTTTTTAGTTTTTCGGGAAAAAGCGTTTTCAAAGCCTGGCTGGCCGGAATCGCCGTTCGGACCTGCTATGATTTCTGGCGGAAAAGATACCGCTCAAAGGAAATCTCTTTCAGCAGCCTGACCGAGGCTCATCGGGTGTGGCTGGAAACTGCGATGTCGGCTGACCTATCCCGCGCGTCCGATGAGACAAACCGGCGGGGAGAAGCGTTGGAGATACTGGACTGGGCGCTTGCCCGGTTGTCCGCGGCGGATCGCATGGTGCTGGAACTGGTCTACCTCGAAGGGCGTTCCCACAGGGAAGCCGGGGCGCTTTTGGGATGGAGCATCGCCAACGTTAAAATCCGGGCGTACCGCGCAAAAAAGAAACTGTATAACCTCATCATGATGGAAAACCTCAAAACCAGGGGGAATCATGAAAACCGATAAATCCATGGATCGATTAAGGAAAAGGCTCTCTGCAGCCTATCAATCCAGGGCGGCTGAGGCACTGCCGGTCGATGACGGATGGCGACGGAAGGTGATGCAGTCGGTGCGGCAGATCGGCCCAATCAGCGGACAGGGCTTCGGGGGTTTCCGCTCCGGTCAGATGGCCTGGCGGCTGGCGCCGGCGGCCCTGGCCCTGATGGTGATCCTGGCGGTGATGATTTTTCAGGTGGACAGCACCATTGAGCATCAGATGACCAGTTTGGCGGTGAGTGATCCGGTGCAGTCCTATTTGACATACCTACTTTTCTGAGGAAGTATCACCATGAAGCAGTTTAAAGCCGTTGCGGGAGTCATAACCATCTTTGTTTTGGGTGCGATGACCGGTGTTCTGGGCACAGGCCTGGTGATCCAGCATCGGATGGAGTCCTTTCATGAAAAGGGGCCTCCGTCCATTCGGCCGATGTTTACAAAGCATATCGTAAACCGGCTTGACCTGACCCCGGCGCAGCAGGCGGAGGTGGAAAAAATTGTGGATGAACTTCAGGCCGAGCTTCGAATAATCCGGCGGGATTTTCATCCCCGGATAAAGGCCGCGTTTGACGACTGCTTTGAGCGGATTGCAAAGCATCTGACCGAGGAGCAGCAAAAAAAGCTTGAGATCGCCAGAAAGCAGCTGTCCAAGCATTTTCCGCCGGGCAGGGATTTCCGCCGCCGGGGAGGCCCGCTGAATCATGGAAATGGAATCCCATCGTCTGAAAGCTGAGGAAGGAAAGGGGGTTGCCCCTAAACAGAGGGTATGCGCATCAAGAAGAAAAACCATCCATTCAGGTTGTTCATAGGGGCGGTCGGCTGCCTGGCGGCCATGCTTGCGGCCGGGTGCGCCGCCGCGGGCCAGGAGCATGTCAGGCCGGATATTCCGGTCACCGAATCCTGGCATACCCCGCTTGCCGACGGGCTAAGCAGCAGGGAGCCGGACCCGGATCAACTGGTGACGTGGTGGAAGACCTTAGACGATCCGGTGCTGACCGGCCTCATTGAAAAGGCTGTTACAAACAACCTTGAGCTGAGGTCGGCCAAGGCGCGGATCCGCCAGGCCCGCGCGGAGCGATCGGTGGCGCAGGCAAGCCTTTTTCCGGCCTTGGATGCCGTTGGCTCCGTGGTCCGCAGCGGCGAGGGAGACGACTCTGCTGCCGATTCAAGCCGCACCATGTACGCTGCAGGTTTTGACGCCGGATGGGAGATCGACCTGTTCGGCGGGATTCGAAGGTCGGTTGAGGCGGCTGAGGCGAAATTTCAGGCAAGCCGGGAGGATCTGCATGATGTGCTGGTATCGCTCACGGCCGAGGTGGCGGTAAACTACCTTGAGCTGCGCACCTCCCAGGCCAGGCTGAGGGTGGCGCAGCAGAACCTTAAGCTTCAGGAGGACACCTATCGGCTTGAACAGTATCGCCTGATCGCCGGCTTGAGCGACGAGCTGGCCGCGGCCCAGGCGCGATCAAACATGGAAAACACCCGCTCCGGCATACCGGCCCTTTGCGCCCAGGTGGAGGCGTCCAAGAACCGGCTGGCGGTGCTGTTGGGAGAGCAGCCGGGAAGTCAGCATGAAACCCTTGACGCCTATGTTCCCCTGCCGGCCATTCCCCTTGAGGTGGCCGTGGGGGTTCCCGCCGATCTGCTTCGGCGGCGGCCGGATATCCGTATGGCGGAACGCGAACTGGCCGCGCAGACCGCCCGGGTGGGGGCGGCCGTTTCCGATCTTTATCCCAGGTTTTACCTAAACGGCGCCATCGGCTACGAGTCTCTTTCTTCAGGCAACCTCCTGACCGCCGATTCCCTGGTCTGGAGCTGGGGCCCGAAGGTGACCTGGCCGGTGTTTCACGGCAACGCCATTCGGGCCAATATCGAGGTGCAGTCCGCCCTGCAGGAGCAGGCGGCTATTCACTATGAATCCGCGGTGCTTTCCGCCCTTGAAGAGGTGGAGGACGCCCTGTCGGCCTATGTCGAGGAGCAGATCAGAAGATCGTCCCTCACTGAGGCCGCAGCCGCCGCTAAAGATGCCGCGGATTTTGCCCAAAACAATTACGACGCGGGAATGATCGATTTTGACACGGTCCTTGATGCGCAGCGCACCCTGCTCTCATACCAGGATGCGCTGGTCCAGAGCGAGGCCGCGGTGGTCATCAACCTGGTGCGTCTTTACAAGGCCCTGGGCGGCGGCTGGACCCCCATGGGCGCGGCAACAGGAACTTAAAAAATGCGATCTTTCAGAAAACCGACGATGGCCGCAAATACGCACCCTGAGCCCGACATTCAACAGGTCCTTCGCATGGAGTCCTCTTCGAGTAAAAAACGCATCCTCAAACGGTTTTTTTACTGGGGACTTGCGGGGATCATCCTGTTTGGCGCCCTGATCCTCTGGAACCACCGCAACGGGAATTCTGAACCCGTTCGATATGAGACCCAGGATGCGGTTTTGGGGGATCTTACCATAACCGTGGCGGCCACCGGCAACCTGGAGCCGACCAATCAGGTGGATGTGAGCAGCGAGCTCTCCGGGATTATTGAGACCGTCTCGGTGGACGACAATGACCAGGTAAAGGTGAACCAGGAACTGGCCCGCCTCGACACCGACAAGCTGAACGCGGATGTTCAAAAATACCGGGCCGCCCTGGAAGCCGCCCGCGCCCAGGTCTTGCAGGCCCAGGCGACATTAAAGGACAGCCGGGCCGAGTTTGAGCGGCTTCGCCATGCCTATGAGTTAAGCGGCGGGAAGGTCCCGTCGGCGTATACCCTGGAATCCGCCGAGGCCGAATTTGAAAAGGCCCGGGCCGATGTGGCCAGCGCCGAGGCCCAGGTCATACAGGCGCAGGCCGTTCTCGAATACGCGGAAACCGATCTCTCCAAGGCGGTGATCCGTTCCCCCATCAACGGTCTGGTGCTGAGCCGGGATGTGGAGCCGGGCCAGACGGTGGCGGCCTCGCTGCAGGCGCCGATCCTGTTTACCCTGGCCGAGGACCTGGCCCGAATGGAGCTTCATGTGGATGTGGATGAGGCCGATGTGGGGCAGGTCAAGCCGGGGCAGGAGGCGGTCTTCACCGTGGATGCTTATCCTGAGCGGGTTTTTCCCGCACGCATCATCCGGGTGAAATACGGCGCCGAGAATACCGACGGGGTGGTCACCTATGAGGCCGCGCTGGAGGTGGATAATGGGTCGCTTCTGCTGAGGCCCGGCATGACGGCCACCGCCGATATCACCGTGGCCAGGGTCGAGGACGCTGTTTTGGTGCCGAATGCGGCGCTTCGCTTCAGCCCTTCGGCAAAAGAGGCGGACGAGACGGAAGACAAGGACGCCAAAACCAGCATGACAAGCCGGCTGGTTCCCCCGCCCCCGCGCCCCGCCCGACCCTCATCGAATCAAGCCTCCAATAAAATTGCAGGCGGCGAGCAGCAGGTTTGGACACTGCAGAACCAAACCCCGGTTCCGGTCAAGGTCACCACCGGGTTGAGCGACGGCATCATGACCGAAGTTGTCGGCGGAGACATTCGGCCGGGCACGCCGCTGATCATCGGCGTCACCCATGTGAAACCATGAATCAGGACCCCCTTTCCCGGCAAAACGAACCGCCCCTCATCGCGCTTTGCGCCGTCACCAAGGTGTATGGCGCAGGCCGCATCGCCATGCATGCGCTGCGGGGAATCGACCTGTCCATCGCCAAGGGGGAGTTTACGGCGGTCATGGGGCCGAGCGGATCGGGCAAATCCACCTGCATGAACATTCTCGGGTGCCTGGACCTGCCGTCTTCCGGATCCTACCGGTTCAAGGGGGTGGCGGTGGAAAAGCTCACCCGGGATCAGCGGGCGCGCCTGCGCAGGCAGTACCTGGGGTTCGTGTTTCAGGGATTCAACCTGTTGAACCGCACCTCGGCCCTGGAGAATGTGGAACTGCCTCTGATCTATCGGAGGGTTCCGGCCCGTCAGCGGCATCAGAAGGCCCGCGAGGCGCTTGCTGCGGTGGGTCTCTCCGGATGGGAGGGGCACACCCCGAGCGAGCTTTCCGGCGGACAGCAGCAGCGGGTGGCCATCGCCCGGGCCATGGTCATTGAGCCCGAGGTGCTCCTGGCGGATGAACCCACCGGGAACCTGGATTCCGCCACCAGCATCGAGATCATGGAGCTTCTGGTTTCGTTAAACCTCAGGCAGAAGATCACCATCGTCATGGTCACCCATGAAACGGAGATGGCGAGCTACGCTCGGCGGATCGTTCGCTTCCGCGACGGCCGCGTCGAAACCGAGGAACACCACGGGGGCCGGGAATCATGATCTGGGAAACCCTCCTGCTTGCTTTTCGAGCCATTCGGAGAAATGTCCTTCGCTCGTCGCTGACGATTCTCGGGATTGTCATCGGTGTGGCTGCGGTCATCACCATGGTCACCCTGGGGGGCGGCGCCACCGCCCAGGTGAAGGTGGAAATATCCAGCCTCGGAAGCAACATGCTCTCCGTGAGGCCGGGTCAGTGGTTTCGGGGGCCCGGCGGAATCCGAACGGCCGCGGATGATTTTGACATCGAAGATGCAAAGGCCATCCGCCGAGAGGTCTTTGGGCTGGAAGCCGTGGCGCCCACCGCTTCCAAGGTGGCTCAGGCCATCTATGGAAACAAGAACTGGTCCACCTCGGTCATCGGGGTCACCAATGACTACCTGAAGGTGAGGGACCTGTCCCTTCTCACCGGAAGGGAATTCACCGAGGGGGAGCTGCGTTCCGGTAAAACCGTCTGCATGATCGGTACGACGGTGCAGAAGGAAATCTTCGGGGATCAGCCTCCTCTGGGCGAAAGGATACGGCTCAACAGGCTTTCCTGCCAGGTCATCGGCATCCTCGAATCCAAGGGCCAGTCCAGCTTCGGCCAGGATCAGGACGACCTGATCCTCATACCATTGCGGGCTTTTCAGAGGCGGATTCAGGGGGACACGGATATAAAGGCCATTTATGTTTCGGCCCTTGACGGGGTATCCACCACCGCGGTCAAAGAGGAGATCGAAAAACTGATGCGCATCCGGCGCAGGATCCTGCCGGGTCAGGACGATGATTTCAACGTGTTCGACATGCAGGAGATCGTCGGCGCCATGACCAGCACCACGCGGGTGCTTACCGCTCTGCTGGGTGCGGTGGCGGCGGTGAGCCTTCTGGTGGGCGGCATCGGCATCATGAACATCATGCTGGTCTCGGTCTCGGAGCGCACCCGGGAGATCGGCATCCGTCTGGCCATCGGCGCCCTGGAACGCGAGGTGCTGCTTCAGTTTCTTATCGAAGCGGTGGTTTTATCTTCCTTCGGCGGGCTTTTCGGCATTATTCTGGGGCTGGTCGCAGCCGGGGTCGGCGCGCGCATGCTGGGCGTGCCCTTTATCCTTAATCCCTCCATCATTACGGTTTCGTTTTTATTTTCCGCTGCGGTGGGCGTGGTGTTCGGGTTTTTTCCGGCCCGGCAGGCAGCCCGCCTGGACCCCATCGAGGCCCTGCGGCATGAGTAGTAAACCATCCGGTGGGAAAATCACGGTTCCGGCGGTTGAAATCCGGCGTCCGCTTTTATTTTTTTTCATACAGCTCATTGCGCTTGGTATATTTCATGTAGGCCCTGACCACGCTCGTGAGGGTGACCGTCAACCCGTCCTGAGGATGAATTTTTGAATAAAGGCGCCGATGATGCTTGACAACATTCTTATTTTACTTGATTTTTTACCCTCCTGGGAGTATGACCAGGCATCCCTGGAGGTCATCCAGTTCAGCTTTTAAAGACCGGATACACCCCTCGATGTTTTTTCTTCATTGAAGGTGATAATCATCCCGCTGATGCGTTTCATCGGGCCTCTGTTTTCAGGTTCATACCTTCATGGCGGCCAGAAACCCGCCGTGAATGGCGTCGTTGATTTTTCCCGGCTTGATGCAGTCGCCCACCATTGTATAGGGGATGTTCAAGGATTTTATTTTTTGGGATAAATCAGTTACGGAGACCGACCCTGCTGCGATCACCACCTGGTCGAAGGCCAGGGCATCGGCCCGGCCGTTTTGATTCACATGAACCACCCCGTTTTCAATCCGCGTGACCTTCGTGTCCACGTGGATTTCAATCCCGTATTTTTTTAGGTTGTCCATCAATACCCACCGGGTGGACCTTCCCACATCCTTGCCGATTTTAGGAAGCATTTCAAACACCGTCACGCGGCTGGTTCCATGAAACATGAGCTCTCGCAGACGATCCGGGCTCTCCGCCTCATAGGCGAACAGGAAATACAGCACCTCCGGGGTGAGGGTGCCCTTGGCCGCGATAAACAGCGCGGTTTCCAGCCCCACAGCGCCGCCTCCGATGACCGCGACCTTTTTTCCCAGAGGCGGGTTGTCCTTTAAAACCGTCCAGGCATTGAGCACACAGGGGTCGTCCCTTCCTTCAATGGGCGGAATAAGGGGGGCCGCGCCCTCGGCGAGAATAATATGGTCGGGTGTTTTTTGCTCAATCAAATGGATGTCTACAGTTGTGTTTAAATGGAGCGGAATCGCGTATTTTTTGAGCATGGCGCGGTAATACCGGATAAACTCCAGAAGTTCCCGTTTGTGGGGCGGGGCACCGGCAAGCCAGAGCTGACCGCCGATATCCGCGTCTTTTTCATACAGCTCCACACGATGCCCCATCATGGCGGCCGCGACCGCGGCTTCAAGCCCGGCCGGACCCGCTCCGATAACCATCAGTTTTTTCGGAGCCGCTGTTTTTTGAATCCTTCGCTCCCCTTCAAACCCCGCCAGGGGATTGCCGATGCAGAAGACCGGTTGCCCCTGAAACACCTGGTCCGTGCACCCCTGGGAACAGGCCGCGCAGGGCCGGATTTCATCCTTTCGCCCTTCAAAGGCTTTTTGCGGCCAAAGGGGGTCGGCAATCAAAACCCGGCCCAGGTTGATCATGTCCGCGTACCCGTTTCGAATGATGCTTTCTGCGGTGTCCGGATCCGAGATGCGATTGGAGGCCATGACCGGAACCGATACCGCCTTTTTGATGTTTAACGCCAAAAAGGAAAACGCGGACCGGGGGACCTCCATGGGGAGCTGGGGGACCCGGGTTTCATGCCAGCCGCCGGTGACATTGATGGCGTCAACCCCTGCGGATTCATAGATTTTGGCGATTTCCGGGGTTTGCTCATCCGTGTTGCTGCCGGGTACAAAATCGTTTCCGGACATGCGAATGGTTACGGGAAAATCCGGGCCCACGGCTTTTCGCACCCTGCCGATCAACTCCCTGGGGAAACGGGTGCGGTTTTCAAAGCTGCCGCCGTAGCCGTCGCTCCGCTTGTTTTTCACCGGAGAGAGGAACTGGGTGATGAGGTAGCCGGCCGAGGCGATGATCTCGACGCCGGCGAATCCCGCGGCCTTTGCGCGGACAGCGGCATCGGCAAAGGCCTGTTGAACCGCCTCGATGTCCTCAAGGGTCATTTCCCGGGGGGTGGTCTTGGAATAGGAGTAATACACCGCCGAAGGCGCCATGGGCTGCTGGCCGTTGATCAGAATGGGGTGGGAATAGCCGCCCGCGTGGAACAGCTGAACCCAGGGCTGGGCGCCCTCGGCCCGAATAATCCGGGCCAGCTTCTGAAAGTCAGCGACAGCCTCATCATGGTCAAGACCGATGACCAGCGCACCTGAGCCGATATAATCGACTCCCACCGGACCGATGGTCAACAGCCCGACCCCGCCGGCGGCCCGGGTGCGATAAAAATTGATGTAGCGGTCGTTGATCTTCCGGTCATAGGAATAGAGCAGGCCCAGGGCCGGGTAGGCGAGCCGGTTTTTGATTTCTGTCTGGTTGATGCGAATCGGGCTGAACAGGTATTTGTACATATTCCTCCTTAAATTTTAAAACCGATGGGGGGTGTTATCACCCGGAATCGTTAGGTATGCGCAATCCGATGCGGTTTGCATACCCTTTAAAATTAAATCGTTATCAGATATCCGAGTATTGAATATCAAAAAAATTCGAAGTAAATTATAAACTAAAATAAAGGGCGTATCGATGAAAACATTGACAAAAACGTTAAAGAAAATCCGGATGGTGTGCAGCCCATGTGAATAAAAAAAGGCATCTCAAAAAAATTGAGGCGCCTTTTTTTATTCTTTACGTAATCAGGTTAGATAACCGACACATCTACTGCGGCGGGTCCTTTTTGTCCCTGCTCGACAGTAAAGGTCACTTTATCACCCTCGTTAAGTGTTCGAAAACCGGTTGATTTGATACTTGAATGATGAACGAATACATCCGTTCCGTCTTCTTTCTCAATGAAACCAAAACCCTTTTTTTCGTTAAACCACTTTACAGTTCCATTGGCCATAGTGACTTCCTCCTTTCATAAAATTCTCTTAGTTTCAAACTTCAGGTCGCCACTATGTGTAAAAATGGATACTCCTTTTGAAAGAAACCGGCCTGTAATTAAAACAAGCCATTTAAAGATTGGTGCCATCATAGCTGGTATTTAGTTAAAGTCAAACAATTTTTTGAATAAAAATAAATATTTTTAAAAAGCGGGGGTTGATCCGTCTTCCCGCTTTCGAATCTGACCGCTCAAAGGCCGCCGAGTTTCGTAAAATTTCAAGGGGTTTTGGTCTCAGTTGATCCTTCGGTTTTACCGCAGGTTGAGCTCCACCCGGGCCGCTTTAAAGGTTTCTTTTTCTGCGGGTGAAAGCGGGGTCGCGGGTTCGGTGATGAAGATCCGGTCGGCGGAGATCCTGCCGTCGGCCAGCAGACTGTTTTTTACAGCCTGGCTTCGTTCCTGGGCCAGCAGGCGCAGCTCCGCGTCCGGAATGGTGATCTCCCGCAGGATCAGGGCGATCATCTCTTCGAGGGAAAGGCTTGGATCATCTGCGGGCTTTAATGTTTGTTTCTTTTCCGGATCGGCCAGAAGGTCTTCGGCGTAGATCCGCTTCACCAGCTTCGGATAAACATCCGGAGGCACGACGGCCTCGTCGATTTGAGCCATGTCTGTTTCCGCATCTTTTTTCAGGTAAAGGGTTTTCAGTCTGCGGTCCAGCATCCGCTGGGCCAGGGCGTTTTGGTCGTCCTTGGGGTCCACATAGCCGGCGATATCGAGGTTTAAGCCCGGACGCTCATAGAGGAGGGTGGAGATGGTTGAAAGCTTTTGGACGGCTGAAGCGGTGATGGCGGATGAGGCGGGTTCAAACTCAATATAGCGGAGCTCTTCGCCGCCGCTGACCACTGAGCTCACCAGATCAAAGGGGGAGGCTGCGGCCTTGACGATGAGGTTGGTGAGCGCCTTTAACAGGGCCTTTCCGAACCTGAATTTAGGATCATCGGTGCGGCCGGTTATGGGAAGCTCCACCTCAATCTTTCCATTCCTGTCCTTGAGCAGGGCAATGGCAAGCCCCACCGGCAGGTTGAGGGCGTCCTTGCTCTCCACGGTCTGGCCCAGGGTGAGCTGGTCTATCAGCACCCGGTTTTGGGCGTTTATGTTTTTATTTTCGATCTTATAGGCCAGGTTGGTGCTGAGTTTTCCCTTGGCGATGGCCCGGCCGATATAGGTTCCGGTGTAGGGGGAAAGGGGGCTTAGCTCCATGTTGGCCATATCGACGGCAAGGTCCAGAAAAATTTCCTTTTTAAAAGGATTGAGAAAACCCTGAATGGTTAAGGGGGCATGATCGTCAATGGCGCCTTTGGCCGTCAGGCCGGCGGTTTGAAAATCCTCGGATGTCAGCCCGGTGATGCGAAGCTCCGCCAGGTTCAGCCGGGTGGAGAAATGCGGGGTGATTTTTCGGTCGATAAAGGCAAAATCGCAGTTTTCAAGCAGCACCTCGCCGATGGAGATCGGCGTAACTGGTCCTTTGGCGGAGGGCGGTAGAGTCTTGGTCTGTGAAGACGGCGGTGGGGTTTTTTCAGGGGATGCCGGAGAGACAAAGATTTTCTGAATGTTGGACGCGCCGTCCTCAAACAGCACCACCTGGTTTTTGAGTTCCGCCAGCCGGATTTGGTCCGTATGGATTTTGAGCGGGGGGGTGGAAACCTTTATGCCGCTGATGGAGAACGACTTCCAGGAAACAAACCGTTCGTTCCTGGAGGCATCGGCGGAATCAAAGTCAGCGACCTCTGTTTTTCCGGAGACCGAGACCAGCAGGTTCCCGGCCTCGGCGCTTGCCACACCGGCGTGGCCGGAGGCTGAAAATTTTCCGTCCGTGATGACAAGGGAGATGGTTTTCGGCACATAGGGTTGGCCCCAGGCGAGTTTTACGCCTTCTATGCTGAAATCCGATTCCACAGTGAGCGGAGAGACCCCCAGGGTGCCGGATGCTGAAACAGGCGCTTCGCCGTTGATCTGAGCGCCGATGTTATAGGAGGCGGTTTTTTCGGATTCGGTTGAAAACTCGCTCAGGCGGATGTTTAAGTCCTCCACGGACAGGGTCACGGCAGGGGCGCCTTGGCCGGCCGGAACCGCATCGGTAAATTGAAGCTTTCCAGAATCCAGAACAAGCTCCTGGATCGCCAGGATAAACGGATTTTTGGGGCTATCCGTCGCAGGCTCGGGTGGGGCAGGGGGGGCTTTATCGGATTTTGCATTCGGATCAGAGGCCGGCGCAAGCGTAGCCAGGTTGATGACCCCGTCAGCCGATCTTGAAACAAAAACTTCCGGGGACTGAATCCTCACCCGGGCCAGTTTGACCTGGTTATCCAGGGGCTTGGAAGCGGCCATGTCCACCTGAAGCCCGGGCAGGGCCATCACCGGGCCGCCGGCCCTGTCGTGGATTTCAAGGTTTGAAAGAGCAATCCCTCCGGAAACCGTCAGATCGGATTCGGCGCCGATCTTTGAGAACAACACCTGGGCGGCGAGGTCCAGGCGGCCCTTTACGATATCGAAGTTTACCCGGTTTTTCGGCACATAGGCGAAGTAATAAGGGAGTTCTAGGCCTGATACCTTAAGATTGACGACGGTTTGCAATGTGTCGTGAAAGGGCTTGGTGTCGATGTCTATGGAAATCCCGGCCGCATTAAAATCCCCGGTTATTGTGGGTTCGGAAAAGGTATCGATGTGATTCTCAAAATTGGAAATCCGCGGCAGGGTAAAATTAAGGGAGGACAGCACATGGCTTTTTTGCACCGGGTTGTCCTGAAAGGAAACTGTTCCGTCAACAACGGCGATGTTTGAAATGGAAAACCGAAAGGGCTTTTTTGCGGTTTCGGGGCCAGGGGGCTCGGGCTCGGATTTTTTGGGAATCAGATCGGAGAAATTAAACTCGGTTTCAGTCGTTCTTACGATGTGGATGGCCGGTTTGACCAGGCGGGCCTCCTTAACCACCAGCCCAAGCTTAAACAGGGAGAAGGTCTGGATATTTACAAACATCTCCTCAAAGCCGACAAACGGGGCGTCTCCGGTTTTGTCCCGGATATCCAAGCCTTCCACCGCGGCAGTCAGGCTAAAGGGGTCTATGCGGATATTTTTAACGCTGACCGGCCGGTTCAGGGCTGCGGACAGTTTTTCAGGGAGCTTGGATTCAAGGATCCACGGGACAATGACAAACCCGAGGAGGGCATACAAGGCAATAAGGGTTCCGATGAGGATGGCGATTTTTTTGTTTCGATTCATGGCGGTTTCCTGTCAGGCTGTGGTTTCTAAATTTCGGGGAGAATGGATCTAATTTTGATGGAACAGTAAAAAGTTCACTTATTTTCTCAAAGCCTCAATCCCGCTCGCATCTGACTTCATATCATAAAGATAGCACAAGGCGAATTCCAGTTTCCACCTCTTTTAATTTGAG
>DYLE01000048.1 GCA_020722245.1 Desulfonema limicola | reverse complement strand
CAAACTCATCGCCGGCCTGGCGGATCTTCTGGGCGGAGCCGTGGGCGCCACCCGGGCGGCCGTGGACGCCGGATGGATGCCCAACGACCTTCAGATCGGGCAGACCGGAAAGATCGTCGCGCCGGAGCTGTATATCGCAATCGGGCTGTCCGGATCGATTCAGCACCAGGCCGGCATGAAAAACAGCAAGGTGATCGTGGCCATAAACAAGGATGAGGAGGCGCCGATCTTTGAGATTTCGGACTTCGGCCTTGTGGCCGATCTGTTTAAAGCCGTGCCGGAAATGATCGACATGCTCGAGAAGGAATCCTCGTGAACCCTTTGGCCATGACCCTTCTGCTTGCGGCCTCCCTCTCCCTCTTTTCCTGGAGCATCGGCCGGCGGCTCCTGCCGCTCTTTGTCATGCATCCCGAAATTCGATGGGACCACCCGAAAGAGCGGGTAAAGCGCTTTGCGGTGTATGCCCTGGGGCAGCTTCGATTTTTCAGACGGTTCGAGCGGGTCCACGGCGTCTTTCACGTGATGATCTTCTGGGGGGTGCTGGTGGTGACCTTAAACTTCTTCCAGATGGTCGGCCGGGGGTATGTGAAGGACTGGTATCTGCCCGGCCTGCGTGAAACGGGTTTCGGCCTGTTTTATTTTTTCGCAAAAGACCTGGCCACCGCGTCCATCATGCTGGGAACCCTTCTGGCCCTGGGCAACCGGGTCATTTTCAGGCCGCCCCGCATGCTCCACAACCTGGAGGCGGTTGTCATCCTGCTGTGGATCTTTGGCATGATGGCCATGGACCTGCTCTATGAGTCCACCCTGTTTATCCTTTCACCCGGCCAGGCGGAAGAGCAAACGGCTTTCTTGGGGGTCTGGGGGATGTGGGCCTTAAAGGGGATGGGGCTGACCGCCCAGGACCCCCTGACGGCGAATCTGCACGCCGTAGGCAGCTGGGGGCATCTGATTTTAGGATTTTCTTTTTTAAACTACCTGCCCTACTGCAAGCAGTTTCATGAGCTCACCTCATTGCCGTCCATATTCATGTGCCGCTTAACCCCCAGGGGCGCGCTGATCCGGCAGGATCTGGAGGATGAGGACGCCCTGTTCGGGGTGGGAAAGATCGAGGAGTTTTCCTGGAAGCGCGGGCTGGATATGTACACCTGCGCGGAATGCGGAAGGTGCCGCGCCAACTGCCCGGCCCACCTGACCGGAAAGCCCCTCTCCCCCATGGCCGTGATGATGGATGAGCGGGAGCACCTTAAAAAGAAAACCCCGCTGATGTGGCGGGCCGCTCTCTGGAAGTTTAAAGGTCAGCCGGATAAGGCGAAAGAGGTTCTGGAACAGTGGCAGGGGGAGGCCTTGGTCGGGGGGGCGATTTCCGAAGAAGCCATCTGGGCCTGCACCACCTGCGGGCACTGCATCGCCAGCTGCCCTCTGCTGATCGAGCACGTGGATCATCTCATCGATCTGCGGCGGTATCTGGTTCAGGTGGAAAGCCGGTTTCCCAGGGAGCTGACCCAGGTGTTTAAAAACTGGGAAAACATGTCCAACCCCTGGGGCCTGGCCTCAAACTCCCGGGGGGACTGGGCCGAAGGGCTGAATGTTTGCACCCCGGCGGAAAACCCCAATTTTGAATACCTGTTCTATGTGGGATGCGCGGGCTGCTTTGACGACCGGTATAAAAAGGTGACCATCGCCCTGACGCGGCTGATGCAAAAAGCCGGGGTGAATTTTGCCTGCCTGGGCAACGATGAGATGTGCTGCGGGGAAACCGCCCGACGGCTGGGCAATGAATACCTGGCCCAGCACCTGATCAACTTCAATATTGAGATGTGGGACACCGTAGGGGTGAAAAAAATCATCACCGCCTGCCCCCATTGCTACAACACCATCAAGAACGAGTACCCGCAGTTTGGAAAAACCTATGAGGTGATCCATTACACGGAGCTGATATCCGATCTGGTGCGACAGGGGCGGCTTTCCGGATTCCAGAGCTTTTCCGGCAAGGGGCCGGTGGTTTACCATGACCCCTGTTACCTGGGGCGTTACAATGGCCTGTATGACACCCCGCGGCAGGTCGCCCGGTTAGTTCCGGGCATCTCCCTGGTGGAGGCGGAGCGCAGCGGGCGGACCAGTTTCTGCTGCGGCGGCGGCGGCGGCCGGATGTGGATGGAGGAAAAAATCGGCAAACGGATCAATGCGGAGCGCTGCGAAAAACTTCTGGCCACCGGCGCAAAAACCATCGCCACCGCATGCCCGTACTGCATGATGATGTTAGATGACGCGGTCAAGGACAAGGGGCTGGACGGCGAGGTCGCGGTGAGAGACCTGGCCCAGCTGTTTGCGGATGCGGTTTTTAACAAGGTTTGAAAAAAAGGGGTGTATCATGAAGATTCTGGTTACGGCCAAACGGGTGACGGATCCGGACATGAAGATCAAGGTCAAGGCGGACGGCACGGGGATCGAGCTGTCCTCCATGAGTTACAAGGTGAACCCGTTTGACGAGATCGCCATCGAGGAGGCGCTGCGGATCCGTGAAAAACAGGGCGGGGAGGTGGTCGTGGTCGGCATCGGCGAGGACAAGGCTTCCGTGGAGATCCGCTACGGCCTGAGCATGGGGGCGGACCGGGGGATTCATGTGATCGCGGGAGGGGATCTGGATTCCGACACGGTGGCGCAAACCCTGGTCAAGCTGGTTGAATTGGAATCCCCGGACCTGGTGCTGCTCGGCAAGCAGGCCATCGACGTGGACGACAACCAGGTGGCGCAGCTTCTGGCCGGATACCTGGGATGGGGCCAGGCCTGCTTCGCGTCAAAGGTGGAGATTGGCGACAATGTCGCCCGGGTGGAGCGGGAGGTGGACGGCGGCATCGAGGTGCTGGAGCTGGACCTGCCCGGGGTTATCAGCGCGGATCTGAGGCTCAATGAACCCCGGTATCCGGCGCTGCCGGCCATCATGAAGGCCAAAAAAAAGGAGATCAAAAAGCTGACCCCGGCCGAACTCGGCGTGGACACAACGCCCAAGGTGGTGGTCCGGCACATGGCCGAACCGCCCAGGCGCAAGGGCGGACGGATTGTGGCGGATGTGGCCTCCCTGGTGAAGGCCTTAAAGGAGGAGGCCAGGGTCATTTAAAAAAGGCATGACAAAATGACACCCGAAATCAAGATACTGATCGCGGTGGACGGGTCCAAGGGCTCCATGGATGCGGTGCAATACGCCGGCCGGTTCCACGACCCCCAAAAAACAAGGATCACCCTGATCCATATCCTGACGGAGCTTCCGGAGGCCCTGGAGGATTTAAAAACCCTGGCTTCTGAAACCCCTGCCGCTGAGACAAACAGATGGCAGGCTCAGATGAAGGCGGGTATTGAAAAGCACCTCTCGGATGCGGCAAGGGTGCTTCAGGACGCCGGGTACAAAAAAAACGCGATTGCGTTTAAGATTCAGCAGCGGGGAAAAGGGGTCGCCAAGGACATCATCGATGAATCCCAAAAGGGATACGATGTTCTTTGTATCGGCCGCCGGGGACTCAATGATCCCCATGATATCCTTGTGGGAGCGACCGCCTACCGGGTGTTAAGCGAGGTTCGGCACCTGCCGGTGGTGGTGGTCGGGGACCAACCCGATTCAAATCATGTGCTGATCGGGTTTGATGGTTCAGACAACGCCTTTAAAGGGGTGGACTGCGCCTGCCTGCTGATGCCCCGGCCCGGCCGCCGGGTCGTGCTCTGCCATGCGTTCCAGGCGCTTTTTGCGGAGGACCCCGATACCCCGTCTTCGGGTCAGGATAAAGCTTTGATAGATAAGGGGCGGCATCGGGTGAAGGACCTGATGGAGGAGGCCAAAAAACGGCTGACCGACGCGGGGTTTGAACCCGGGTTGGTGGCATCAGAGATGGTGGAAAGCCTGGTGAGCCGTGCGGTCTCCATCGCCCGGACCGCTGAAAGCAGCGGATGCGGAACGATCATCATCGGGCGCCGCGGCCTGTCGCTGGTCAAGGATTTTATGATGGGCCGGGTCACCATGAAGCTGCTTCACCGGGCGCATAAGATGGCGGTCTGGATCGTGTAGAAAAAAAACGAACATAAAACGGCGTAAAGGCAAAAGGCCGGCCAACCATGAGAAAGGAGGCGACCCATGTCCGTGCTGTTTACCCCCCTTAAGATCGGCGCGCTTGAGATAAAAAACCGGTTTGTGCATTCCGGCACCTATGAATGCATGGCCGATGAAAACGGGTTTGTTACGGATCAGCTGCTGACCCGGTACCGGAACCTCTCCCACGGCGAAATCGCCCTGATCATTCCGGGCTACCTCAATGTCCATCCCCTTGGAAGGGCCACTCCCCATCAGACCTGCATTGACAGCGATGACAAGATTCCCGGGCTTGCGCGGCTGGTGGACGCCATTCATGAGGGCGGGGCCAGGGCCTGCCTTCAGCTGGCCCACGCGGGGCGGCAGACCAGAAAGGCGTATATCGGCCAGACCCCCATGGCCCCCTCCAGCGTCGGCAGGGACCCCATGTACCTGGTCAAGCCCCGGGCCATGACCGAAGCAGAGATTTATGAGGCGATCGAGGCGTATGGAAAGGCTGCGGGCCGGGCGGTTCGCGCCGGCGCCGACGCCATTCACATCAGCGCCGGCGCAGGATATCTGCCCAATCAGTTTCTTTCGCCGTATTTGAACCAGCGCAAGGACCAATGGGGCGGTTCAAATGAGAACCGGTTCCGATTTGTCCGGGAGATCGTCGATGCTGCGCGTTTGCAAATGCCAAATGGAATGCCGCTGATCATGAAACTCAATGCCGTGGATTATACCCCCAGGGAAGGGGTGACCCCTGATCTGGCAAGGCAGTATGCGAAATGGCTTTCAGAAATGGGTGTGGACGCCCTTGAGATTACCACCGGAACCACCGTTTACTCCAATATGCACATGTGGCGGGGGGAGGTCCCTGTGCCGGAGTTTATCCGGCCGCTTCCCCTGTGGCAGAAACCCCTGGCCTGGCTGGTGTTAAAGGGGATGGTGGGGAAGTTTGATTTTGAAGAGATGTGGAATTTAAAATACGCCCGGTACATCAAGCCGGTTCTGGGAAACACCAAGCTGGGCCTGGTGGGCGGAAACCGGCGCGTGGCGCAGATGGAGAAACTGATTGAAAGCGGCGATGCGGACGCCATATTCATGTGCCGCCCGTTTATCCGGGAGCCGTTTCTGGTCAAGATGATCAAAGAGGGCAAAACCAAACAGGCCGCCTGCATTTCGTGCAACCGGTGCGTTGGCGCCCTGGTGAATGATCTGCCGCTTCGATGCTATGTAAACGGATTGCCGCCTAAAAAAGGTAGAAGACTGAAGGTAGAAGGTAGAAGGCTGAAGATTGAAGGCTGAAGGAGAAAGGGAAATGTTTTTCTCTGTGTCCTTTTTGATCTCTGGGGTCAAATCCTTCATTCTTTGAATTTGAAAATCTTAGGTTTCTTGGAAGAGAAAAAGAGGGTTTCAAAAATGAATCAAAAAAGCGTGATGATCACCGGCGCGGCCTCGGGCATCGGAAGGGAGACCGCCCTGCTGTTTGCTCAAAAAGGGTGGTTTGTCGGCATCTTTGATGTCAATGAAAAGGGGTTGAAGACCCTGGAGGCCGAAATCGGCAAGGACGGCTGTTTTTCGCAAACCATGGATGTCACCCGTCCGGAAAGCGTCAAGGCCGGGATCGAGGCCTTCATGGAGAAAACCGGCGGGCGGATGGATCTGCTGTTAAACAACGCGGGCATCATCAAGTTCGGTCTTTTTGAAAATGTCGGGCTTGAGGTCCATTCCCGGATCGTGGATGTCAATTTTAAGGGGTGTTTGAACTGCATCTTTTATGCCTTCAGATACCTGAAGCAGACCCCGGGTTCGCGGATCATCAATATGTCCTCGGGCTCGGCGTTTTACGGGTTGCCGGATCTGTCCGTGTATTCCGCCACCAAGCACGCCCTTTCCGCCATGACCGAGGCCTTGAACATCGAGTTTGAAAGGCACGGCATTTTTGTCTGCGACATCCGGCCGCCCTATGTTCGGACCCCGCTGATCGATGTACCCGAGGAGGTATACAGCTTCAAAACCTTAAGGATCCTCATGGGGCCGGAATACGTGGCCAAACGGATCTGGCGGGCCGCCCACCGCCGAAAGCTCCACTGGAACATCGGCGTGATGCCGGTGTTTGGTTTTTTGATCTGGCTTCTGCCGTTTTTAAAACGCTCTCTGGTCAAGTTGTTGGTGATGCCGCCCAAATAAAAAGCGGTGCGGCCTTGAAAATCCGATCAAATGGGAATGAAAAAAGATGAGGGTATTGATCACGGGCGCAGCCGGGTATATCGGCGGCAAGCTGGCTCGAGCGCTTTGCGAGAAAAACTGGGTGGATGCGGTCATCGGAACGGATATTCGGGAGCCCGGTTTCAGCCACGAGAAGTACCGGTTTGATGCCCGGGATGTCCGCCGGTCCATGGACGATATCTTTGAGTCCGAGCAGATCGACACGGTGGTGCATACGGCGTATATCCTGCCGCCCATTCACGACACGAAACGGATGGAGGATATCAACAAGGGCGGCACGCAAAACATCCTGGATGCCTCGGTCCGCGCCGGTGTTACTCAGATCCTCTACACCAGTTCCACCACCGCCTACGGATTTTACGCTGATAACGATGAACCCTTGACCGAGGAGAGCCCGCTTCGAGGAAACGACGATTTCACCTATGCCAAAAATAAAAAGGAGATCGAGGCTGTTTTTAAGGAGTTTTGCGAACGCCATTCAAATATCACCGTCTCCATCGTGCGCCCCTGCTTTGTGGTCGGTCCGGGTTTTACCAACCCGGCGGCCGAGCATCTTCAAAAAAAGCTGGTGGTGCTCCCCAGCCGGGCCCGCCCCTGGCAGTTTGTTCACGAGGATGACCTGATCAATGTCATGGCGCTGCTGCTGGAACGGCGGATCAAGGGGGTCTTTAATGTCACCGGAGAAGGAAGCATGACCTTTTCCGAGATGATCCGCATGCTCGGCAACATTCCTGTTTTCCTGCCGTGGTCCATCCTGTATCCGCTAAACAACCTGGCCTGGCACCTGCGGCTGTCGTTTATCACCCGATTCCCCTCCCCGGCCATGCGGATGATGATCCACCCGTGGATCGCCAGCTCACAAAAGCTGATTACCGAAACCGGCTACCGGTTTCAATACAACACCCGCTCCGCTTTTGAGGATTTTGTGTTGTCTGTAAAAAAGAAATGACACCGGTGTTCCGAAAAAAGCCCCATAAAATAAACCTTGTATTGATAACGGTGGAATGATATCAAACAAAAAATTTTGATTCGAATGCCTCGATTTCATCGGGAAATAAATGCGGCTTATTTTTCTTGCATATTATAAATATGATGTTATAAATTTTAAATTTAAATTATAAAAAAGATCCAAAGGGTCAGCCGGAAATCACAACAACAAAAAAAAAGATGGAGGTGAGCCTATAGTTAAGCAGAAACAGAACGGCCATACGATCCGAATGAACCGGGATATCAAGGCCAGGGAGGTTCGGTTGATCGGTCCTGAAGGAAATCAGCTGGGGATCGTGCCCATACAGGCGGCCCTGGCATCCGCCGAGGAATTCGGGCTTGATCTGGTGGAAATTTCCCCCACAGCCACGCCCCCGGTGTGCAAGATTATGAACTATGGCCGTTTCAAATACCAGCAGACCAAAAAGCAGCAGGAAGCCAAGAAAAAACAGGCGACCTTTCAGGTCAAGGAGATAAAGGTCCGCCCCAAAACCGACAAACATGACCTGGAAATCAAGCTCGGGCATATTCGAAAGTTTATTGAAAAAAAGAACAAGGTCAAGGTCACGGTGGTTTTTCGAGGCAGGGAAATTACCCTGACGGGCATGGGTCATGCCGTGCTTGAGCAGATTATAGAGCATACAAAAGAGTTCGCGGTGGTGGAACAGCAGTCCAAAATGGAGGGCCGGACCATGAACATGGTGCTGGCGCCCCGGTAGGCTGTTTCCCCCCTTTTGTTTCATTGATGGCAGCAGCGACACGGTAAGCCCCCTGTTCTCGTGTAAGGGCGCGGTCCATTCGGGGTTGATCCCCGTTGCCGATCCGTCGGAAGGCGGAAAATAAAAAAAATCATGCTGCATGGCGCGGACCGTGTAAGCCCGCGCCATCTATTTTTTTATATGCCCCGTCGGCATGCACTAAAATACGGTTTATGATTAAAGGAGTTGAATAATGCCTAAAATAAAAACAAACCGATCCGCGGCAAAGCGTTTTCATAAAACAGGGACAGGAAAATACAAATTTTCAAAATCCCATGCCAGTCATATCCTGACGAAAAAAACCCGCAAGCGGAAAAGATCGCTGAGAAAGCCTCAAATCATTGATCAAACCAACATGAGGGAAGTCAGACTGCTCTTACCCAACGGGTAAGGATTCAGATATCAAGGAGTACATCCATGCGAATCAAAAGAGGATTCAAGGCAAGAAGGAGAAGAAAAAAGGTTTTAAAGCTGGCCAAGGGGTTCAGGGGCGGCCACAGCAAGCTGTTCCGCACTGCGGCGGATACCGTGGACCGGGCGCTGATGTTTGCCTACAGGGATCGAAGGGCCCGCAAAAGGGATTTCAGGGCCTTATGGATCGCGAGGATCAATGCCGGCGCCCGAATGAACGACCTGACCTACAGCCGGTTCATGCACGGCTTAAAAACGATCAATGTCGACCTGGACCGAAAGGTGCTTGCCGAACTCGCGGTATCAGATCCGAATGCCTTTTCCCGGCTGGCTAAAATGGCGGCCAGCGGATGATTCAACGGGTTGTTGCGGGATCATCGGAATTGGATCAGACGATCGAACAGATTCAGGAGGAAGCCCTTTCGGCGATTGCCGATGCCAAGGAGATGGAGCAGGTCAACACCCTTTCCGTCAAGTATTTAGGGAGAAAGGGGGTGGTGACGATGTACCTGCGCAACGTCTCCAGCCTTCCTCCTGAGGACCGGCGTGAAGCGGGCCGAAAAGGCAACCAGGCCAAAAAAGCCATCGAAGAAGGATTAAAAGCCGCTGCTTGCCGGCTTTCTTCAAAGGCGGAGGAAAAAGCCGGGGCTGACGCCATCGATGTCACCCTGCCGGGCCGTCCCGCGCCTGCGGGAAGCCTGCATCCCATCACCCATATCACCCGCCGCATCTGCGATATCTTTGTAAAAATGGGGTTTGACATCGCCGAGGGGCCGGAGGTGGAGGCCGATTATTACAACTTTGAGGCCTTAAACATTCCCAAGAACCATCCTGCCAGGGATATGCAGGATACCTTCTATATTTCGGAAAACATCGTCCTTCGAACCCATACCTCCCCGATCCAGGTCCGTATCATGGAGCGCTATGCGCCTCCGGTCAGGGTGGTGGCGCCCGGAAAGGTCTACCGCTGCGATTCGGACCTGACCCACACCCCCATGTTTCATCAGGTTGAGGGCCTCCTGGTGGACGAGCATATCAGCTTCGGGGACCTCAAAGGGGTGTTGACCGCCCTGGTCCATCAGCTTTTTGATGAACACCTCAGCCTCAGGTTCCGTCCCAGCTTTTTCCCCTTCACCGAACCCAGCGCCGAGGTCGATATCCTGTGCGTGATGTGCCGAGGCAAGGGATGCAAGGTCTGCTCCGGGACCGGCTGGCTGGAGGTGCTGGGATGCGGCATGGTGCATCCGGCTGTTTTTGAAAACCTGGGATATGACACCACCCGGTATGGCGGCTTTGCCTTTGGGATGGGGGTGGAGCGGCTGGCCATGCTCAAGTACGGCATCAACGATATTCGGCTGTTTTATGAAAACGACGCCAGGTTCCTGAGGCAGTTTTAAAATGAAAATCAGCATCAACTGGTTAAAACAGTACGTGTCGATTGATATCCCCCTTTCGAAGCTGGCCGACCGGCTGACCATGGCCGGGCTGGAGGTTGAAGCGGTCATCGACAGATACGCCCATCTCAGCAATGTAGTGGTTGGAAAAATTTTAGACATTCGGCCGCATCCAAATGCGGATAACCTGAGGCTCTGCAAGGTTGATGTCGGCCGAAAAACCGTTTCGGTCGTCTGCGGAGCGCCCAATGTTCAAAAAGGGATGAAAGTCCCCTGCGCCCTGCCGGGCGCCCTCATGCCTTCCGGGCTTTTGATTGAAAAAACCCGGATTCGAGGGGAAGCCTCCGAGGGGATGCTCTGCAGCGAACTGGAGCTGGGTTTGGGAGCGGATGGTTCCGGGATTCTGGTCCTGGCGTCGGATTTGACCGAAGGCAGCCCTCTGGCTGAGGCCTTACCCCTTTCGGATATTGCGTTTGAAATCGGTTTGACGCCCAACCGGCCGGACTGCTTAAGCCATATCGGCGTGGCCCGGGAGGTGGCGGCCCTGCTGAATCAGCCGCTTAACCTGCCGAAGATCACCCTTCCCCAGGGATCGGGCCGCATCTCGGATCTCACCTCCGTGACCATCGAGGCGCCGGAGCTCTGCCCGCGATACGCGGCCCGGCTGCTCACCGATGTTCGTGTGGCGCCCTCCCCGGCCTGGCTTCAGGACAGGCTCCGCTCGGTGGACTTAAAGCCCATCAACAACATCGTAGACGTCACCAACTACGTCATGCTGGAGTTCGGCCAGCCGCTTCACGCCTTTGATTTTGACCGGCTTTATGAAAACCGGATCGTGGTCAAGACCGCTGCTTCGGGGGATCGTTTCACCACCCTGGATGGAAAGGAACGGATTCTGACCGATGAGACCCTGATGATCTGCGACGGCGAAAAGCCTGTGGCCATTGCCGGGGTTATGGGCGGCGAAAACTCGGAGATCGAAGAAAAAACAACCCGTGTTCTGATTGAAAGCGCCTACTTCAACCCGATATCCATTCGAAAGACCTCCAAACATCTGGGGTTGAGCACGGATGCGTCGTACCGGTTCGAACGTGGGGTCGATCCGATGGGGACCGTCATCGCATTGAACCGGGCCGCTCAGCTCATGGCCGAGGTCAGCGGGGGCCGTCTGGTGGACGGCGTGATTGATGCGTATCCCTCACCCACAGCTCCCCCAACCATTCGTTTAAGCGTAAAAAAAACAAACCGGCATCTCGGCACCCGGCTGAGCCGTTCAAAAATCGAGGGGTATCTTTGCTCCGTGGGGTTTGAGGTGAAGGCCGACGGCCCCGACACCCTGATGGTGGTTCCGCCCTCATTCCGGGTGGATGTAAACCGGCCCGAGGATCTTATGGAGGAGGCGGCCCGGCTCTGGGGCTACAACCATATTCGGACCACCTTTCCGCGGCTTGCCCCGATTCCCGGGATTCCCCAGGAAACCTTTCAGGTTAAGGAAAAAATCAGGGACCTGATGAACGGATTCGGGTTTATAGAATGCATCACCTACAGCTTTATCAGCAAGGCCTCCTGCGATCGGCTCAATCTCAGCGCAGATGATGAAAAACGGCGGATGCTTGAGGTCTTAAACCCTCTTACCGAGGATCAGGCGGTCATGCGGACATCCCTGGTTCCGGGTTTGTTGGAAACCATGCGCCGAAACCTGTCCATGCAGGTCAAAAATTTGAAGATTTTCGAGCTGGGGAAGGTTTTTATCAGCAACGGCCAGGATCAGCTCCCCGATGAAATTGAGATGCTTGCAGGACTCTGGACCGGCAGCCGTTGGAACCAGACATGGCATCACAAGCCCGAGCCCTGCGACTTTTTTGATCTGAAAGGGGTGGTTGAAGGGCTGTTTGACCTGCTCGATGTTGAGAGGTTCACCTTCACCCCCATACCGAATCCATCTGCGGGCTATACAAGGCCCGGGCATGAAGCCCATATACGCATCGGCGACACCTGCATCGGCCGGATCGGCGAGGTGAGGCCGACGGTGTTGAAGGAATACGACCTGAAACAAACAGCCTTTGTGTTTGAGCTGGACATTTTTCGGCTGATTGAGCATCTGCCGAAAACCCCCATCTACCGCCCGATACCAAGGTTTCCGTCGGTGGAGCGGGATACCACCTTAATTGTTGACAATCAGGTCCAGGCGGGGGATATTTTAGAAAAAACAAAATCTTTTCAAGAAACCTTAATGGAAGACATTTGTGTTTTTGATGTGTACCGCGGGGATCCGATACCAAAGGGCAAAAAAAGTATTTCGTTTCGCATTGTGTACCGGTCCTTGACGGAAACCCTTTCGGATAAACGGGTCAACGACATCCATCAAACGATTACAGACCGTCTGATCCAGGCGTTTGATGCCGCCCTTCCGGGCTGAACCCCTTAAAAACACAGCTTCCGATGCAAAACGACACGCCCTCAGGGATGGACATTCCTGACAAGCTGTATTTCAAGATCGGGGAAGTGACCGCGATCACCGGTCTGGCTGCCTACGTGATCCGGTTCTGGGAATCCGAGTTTAAAATCCTCTCCCCCAAACGCACGGAATCCGGGCAGCGGCTTTATCGAAAATCCGATGTCGAGACTGTCCTGATGATCAAACATCTCTTATATGACAGGAAATTCACCATCGAAGGGGCCAGGAAGTATCTCAAGGAGATAAATAAACAGGAAAAAGCGCCCCCTGCCTTTCCCGACCTTCATGACATCCGGTCAGAGTTACGGCGGCTCAGGGATATGCTGGACTGAATTTCAACACGGTCTTATCCACCCCCCGCCTGATTTTCATATTTTTTAACGGCTTGACTTTGTTGGTCCTTACATATTCACATCTCCCGAACACTTCCGACATAAATTGCATAACCCATCCACATTTATTCTGCTGTTTGGACATTTCATAAATTTTGATGGTTAAAGAGGGATAGCAAGCTATCCTGGTGACGATCCTATTCGATTTTTTGGGCAATGGCTATATTGTGGTTATCTCCAAAAGTTGAAAAGCGTGGAATGTAATAGACAATTCAGACTTTTTCAAAGATCAGCTACTATCAACAATGATAGATAGATGGCTCCGATTCGTTGACTGAAGGACTGGAAAGGTATGCTTGATTTTTTTGGTGCGGGTTTCAGTGATTCAGTTTGCCCATATTTGAATCCAAATTGAGGCGCGATAAAAAAATCAAAAGCGCCATATCTTGCATAAGCATAACGCGGAGCTAATCCGCTTGTCGGGTTGAGCGACTGGTTCAAGTAAGCCGCTCCGCGGCAGGGGAGCGGCGCCCCCTTGTTTTAAGGA
>DYLE01000047.1 GCA_020722245.1 Desulfonema limicola | reverse complement strand
CGGCCGAGCTGAGCCTGGGAGTTGGCTACAAGCTTAGGATCCTCGTTGACTCCCAGAACGAGGTCCCGGAGTCCGATGAGACTAATAACGCCTTGATCACTGGCCTCTCTCTTATCACTCCGGTCACCCCTTCAGAGAAGAGGGCGAACCTCACCTTGAGAGACCTCGCCTTCGCGCCGCCCTCGCCAGTCTCCCAGGGAACGCAAGTCCAGGTCTGCGCCGAGATCGCCAACACTGGCGAGGGAGTTGCCGGTGAATTCCAGGTGGAGTTCCTCTACCGCCAGGATCAGATCGGGCCCTTCGTCCCCTTTGCGAGCAAGTTCATCCCCGGCCTGGAGGTGGGTCGCGCGCTGACCGTCTGTGAGCTATTCAACACCGCCGGCCTGGGAATGGGAAGCTATGTGGCCGTCGGGTATCCGGGAAGGAGCATCGGCAATACACCCATCGATGCGGATAAGGCGGCCATCGGCACGGTCTGCAGCGTCACCATCAACGGCATCCTTCTTAAAAAAGGGATCCCCACCGCCTCCCGGTTCGGCGGGCTGCTGGAAATAAGAGACGGCCGTCCAAGGCGATTTTTGGAGATCATCCACTATGACGGCACCTCCATCGACCCTCTGGAAATTTTTATAAAAGGTCAAATGACCCGCGTGAGGGATGCCGCCCTCACCGGAAACGGCAGGATCGGCGCAAGCTTTCGGGAGATTCCGGCCGTGGCGCTCAGCCGGGTGGAACGGATCAAAACCCGGCTGGATGAAATCGGACTGTGCGGGATTCTTATGATCGGGAGGCCCGGGCATCCCCTGCTGGATATCCCGGTGGCCGAAGGCCGGGTGGGCATGATCATTGCGGGAGGCTTAAACCCGGTGGCTGCGGTGGAGGAATCCGGCATTTCCACGGAAAACGCCGCCATGAAAATGTTTTTTGATTTTAAGGAAATGGTTCCGTACACGGAGGTTAGAGTTTGAAGGGAGAAGGGAGAAGGTAGAAGGTAGAAGGCTGAAGGCTGAAGGCTGAAGGAGTAAAAAAAATGCCCGATGAACATTCAGCTAAAAATAACCACCGGCATACCGGTGATCGTCCGCTCTTTCAGCCTGCTGGAGGACAACCTCGGTTATGCCTTTGCGGGAAAATACGAAAGCGTGTTTTGCCCCAACCAGGGCATCTCTGAGAACCGATTCGATGAGTTTTTGACCGCCCTAAAAACGGTTTACAGCAGTGTTTTAAAGCCCGACGCCCTGCTTTACCGTATCAGGCGCAAGCTCATCAACACCGATGATCAGATGGCCGCTCTGGTCATGGGGGTGGAAGGACGCAACCTGGGCGAGGTTCTGATGCCGATGATCGCCGGCGTGGGGTTTTCCCGCAACTTCCATCCCTGCCCCCCCCGCATCGACACGGACAAGGGTCTGCTGCGGATCATCTTCGGCCTGGGAACCCGGGCGGTGGAGCGGGTGGGAAACGATTATCCGAGAAAGCATGAATATCGATGCTCTAACCCAGCGTTTTGAGCTGCAGGTATACCCCTACTTTTTTTCCATCCTCACCCAAGGCGCCTTTGCGGATCCCATCAGCCTGATGCAGTATAAAGGCGCTCAGGACCGCATCCTGACCTTTAACAACCTCATCGCCAAAACCCCTTTTGCCGGGATCATGGATCCACGCCTTTATCAACGCCGTGCAAGAAAGCTATTGCCTGATCAAACCGGGGCGCCGGGGAAGCAACAATATCCATCTGGGGGTGAACGTCACCTATGCGGACATCGATGCGGCCTCCGTCATGGTGGAGGTGGCCAAAAGCTCCGGCGGGTATGTGCCGGAGCTCTCCTACGGAACGCATTTTTTTTCAGAACTGGTTGAAACCGGATTTACTACCTACCGGTGTTTCCCGGGTTTACGGACAACACCTTAAACGAGGCGTTTCTTCAGAGCGGCGAAAACCTTCTTTCAAAAATGGCGCCTCAATTCAAGGCGCCTGAGCCCCTGATCCGGGGGATCCAAATAGAAAACGGCTGCTTCCAGGTGGCCATGGACAGGATGCAGGGCTCTGCGGTCTGCTTTGCGGTGTATCAAAAATAAACCCTGCCCTTCTCCACGCTCACCTCGCCATCCCTACGGATAACGCTCCCTGTGTAAGACCCAGAAAACAGATCCCCTTGAAGTTCGATTTTAAAAATTCAAGGGGTTTTATCCTAAAAAAAGGTGTTGTCAGTTCCGCATAAACAGAATAGATGAATGAACTGGTATCCTTCCATAGCCGGACGGTTTCAAATGGACATCAGGGGCATACCCGGCGAATGGCCTGATATGGTATGATTGTTGCATATTACAATTTAGTAATCAGAACCGCCACCCCTTATATCAGGGTAAAAGGATTGTGATGCAGGTCGTTTCCTCAAATGAGTATCCCGCGGCGCCGGTCGTTCTGGACCGGCTGTCGGTCAAGTTTATGAAGCAGGCCCGGTTCGTTCCGCTTTCCCTGAACGAAACCACCCTGAGAATCGCCATGGCCGACCCGAATGACTTCGGGGTGATTGACGCCTTAAAGCTCGGGTACGGCCTGGAGATCGAGGCGACTCCCGGCCGCGAGGAGGATATTCTGGATGCCATTGAGCGGCTCTACGGCGCGGGAACCCAGTCCCTGGAGATGATCATCGAAGAGGCCGGCAGGGACGTTTATGAGATCGTCGATGAGGGAAAAGAGGATGTCGATCACTTAAGGGACCTCGCGTCTGAAGCGCCGATCATCCGGCTGGTGAACCGGCTGATCCTCAAAGCGGTGGAGCTGCGCGCCAGCGATATTCACTTTGAGCCGTTTGAGGACGAATTAAAGGTCAGGTTCCGGATTGACGGGGTGCTGCATACCATCGAGACGCCGCCGAAAAGGCTTCAGGCGGCCATCATCTCCCGGGTCAAGATCATGGCGAACATGGATATCGCGGAACGCCGGCTACCTCAGGACGGCCGGATCAAGCTCAAAATCTCCGGCCGGGAGATCGATTTCAGGATATCCACCATCCCCACCCTTTTCGGAGAGAGCCTGGTGATGCGGGTGCTGGACCGGGAAATGCTGATCCTTGACCTGGCGAAAATCGGATTCCCCGAGGATCTGCTGGCGGAGTACATGAAGCTTATCACCCAGCCCTACGGCATGATCCTGGTGACCGGCCCCACGGGCAGCGGAAAGACCTCCACCCTCTACACCTCCCTGGCAAAAATCAACTCCTCGGAAAGCAAGATCATCACCCTTGAGGATCCCGTGGAATACTATCTGAAAGGGGTGAACCAGATTCAGGTCAACGCCAAGATCGGGCTGACCTTCGCCAACGGACTTCGATCGATTGTGCGCCAGGACCCGGATATCATCCTGGTGGGGGAAATCCGGGATAAGGAGACCGCGGAGATCGCCGTCCAGTCGGCCCTGACCGGGCATCTGCTGTTTTCCACCCTGCACACCAACGATGCGGTCGGCGCCATCAGCCGGCTTCTGGATATGGGGGTGGAGGGGTTTTTATTGAGCTCCACCCTGCTGGGGGTGCTGGCGCAGCGGCTGGTGCGGGTGATCTGCGAAAACTGCAAAACCCAGATCAAACCGGATGAGAAGCTTTTAAGGGCCATGGGCATAAGCCCCCAGGAGGCCGAGGGGGTTTGTTTTTTCGCCGGAGCGGGGTGTGAAAAATGCCAGCATACCGGGTTTCGCGGCAGGACCGCCATATTTGAGTACCTGGCCGTGGACACGGATATCCGCAGGGAAATTTCAAAAAAATCCGATTCCGAAAGGATCAAAGAGGTGGCCCTGGCCAAGGGGATGACAACCCTTCGCCGGGACGGATGGGAAAAGGTCAAGCAGGGGGTGACCACGGTCTCCGAGGTGCTGCGGGTCACCCTTGAGAAGTAGTATGCCGCTCTACTCATACAAAGCAACCGATGCGTCCGGAAAGCTGGTCAAGGGAATCCTTGAAGCGACCGAGGAAAAAGAGGCCGTGGCCAGGCTTCAGGGGATGAACTACATCCCGATTCGCGTTCAGGCCGCCGGCAGGGATCTGGGCAGGTTCAACCTGGAGTTCGCCCGCCGAGCAGCGGATATTTTTCAGCGGGTGAGCGCAAAGGATGTGATGCGGTTCACCCAGGACCTCTGCGCCCTGCTGGAGGCCGGCCTGCCTGTGGACAAGGCCCTGTCCGTGATGATCAATGCGGCGGAAAAAAACAGGTTTAAAGGGGTGGTGAGCGGGCTTTTAAAAACCGTGGAAGGCGGCGGTTCCCTGTCCGAGGCGCTCTCCAGGTATCCCAAAATTTTTTCCACCCTCTACGTGAACATGGTGCGCGCCGGAGAGACCGGAGGGGTTTTGCCGACCGCCCTCGACCGGCTGGGCCTTTTTCTGGAAAACTCCCAGGACTTGAGGGACTACATCACCTCCGCCATGGTCTATCCGCTTTTTCTGGGCTTTGTGGGGGGGGTGTCCATCATCATCATGCTGACCTTTGTGATTCCGAAGTTTTCCATTATTTTTTCGGACATGGGCCAGGCCATGCCGTTTTCAACGACCGTCCTGCTCAGCCTGAGCAACGCCTTGAGGGCCTACTGGTGGCTGATCCTTGGGGCCGCCGGGCTTATTTTCTTTCTGGCAAAAAGGTATGTTCAGACCCCGGGAGGCCGGTTAAAGGCGGACCGGCTGAAGCTCAAATCCCCGGTGATCGGAAAGCTGATCAAATCCGTGGAGGCGGCCCGCTTCTCAAGGACCCTGGGCACGCTGATCCGCAGCGGGGTTCCGATCCTTCAGGCGCTGCGGCTGGTCCGGGAGATCATCACCAACAGGCTGATCGCAAACGCCCTGGAGCGGGTCTATGACCGGGTCAAGGAAGGGGAAAGGCTGTCCAAGCCCCTGCTTCAGGAGGATATCTTTCCTCCCCTGGCGGTTCAGATGATTCTGGTGGGGGAGGAGACCGGCAAGCTCGACCAGATGCTGCTGCGGGTGGCGGAGAACTATGACAAGCTGGTTCGAAACATGGTAAAACGGTTTGTCAGCCTGCTGGAGCCCGCCATGATCCTGGCCATGGGGCTGATGGTGGGGTTTATCGTGATATCCATGCTGCTGGCCGTGTTTTCCATGAACGAGGTTCCGTTTTAAAGGAGTTGCATCAGATGAAAAGGTTTGAAGACAATCGGGGGTTCACCCTCATTGAACTGCTGATCGTGATGATCATTCTCGGGCTGCTGGCCGCCCTGGTCGCGCCCCGCATGTTCGGCAAGGTGGGCAAATCAAAACAAAAGGCCGCCCTATCTCAGATCTCCCTTTTTGAAACCGCCCTGGATACCTACCGGCTGGATGTGGGAAAATTTCCGACCACGGAACAGGGGCTAAGGGCGTTGCGCGTAAAACCCGATTCGGATGAAGAGGCAGAGACCAGGTGGGACGGCCCCTACCTGCCCAAGGAGGTCCCCTTGGATCCCTGGGGGCATCCATATGACTACCGTTACCCCGGCGAGCATGGGGACTACGACATCATCTCCTACGGCGCGGACGGTCAGCCCGGCGGCGAGGATGAGGATGCGGATGTGGTGAACTGGAAGGGTCTTGACGGTTGAAAAGCGGGTTCACCCTAATCGAGCTTCTGGTGGTCCTGGTCATTGTCAGCCTGGCGTCTATGTTGGTGGTTCCAAGGATCGTCGCGCCGCTGGGAGGACTGAGCTTAAAGACCGCCGCAAAAAAAACCGCCGGCATGCTGAGGTATACCCAAAGCCGGAGCGCATCCGACAAAATCACGCGGATCGGGGTCTTTGATCTGGATTCCCGCCGGATTTCCATTTTTCCCATACCCGCTGAGAAAGCGGGGGATGAAGAAGAAAAGGCCTTGGCTGAGCCTGCTCCGGATATGGTGTATGACCTGCCCAAGGGTGTTTTTTTTGAAAAGGCGGTGCTTGGCAAGGAGGAGGTCAAAACAGGAAAAGCTCAGATTTTGTTTTTTCCCAACGGCAGCTCCAGCGGAGGGGAAATCCTCCTTTCAAACCCGGCAGGCAGAAGATACGGGATCAAGGTGGAGTTTATCACCGGGGCGGTCACCCTGCACCCCCAAGATAAATTATAACATGATTAAATTATTGATTAAAAAATATTATTTGGAGAATAAAAGCAAGACGGAAAAGGGGTTTACCCTCATAGAAACCCTGGTGGCGGTAATGGTTCTGGCCATATCCCTGGTGGTGGTCATGCAGCTTTTTTCCGGAGGCCTGAAATCAAATCAGCTCACCGGAGATTATCTTTATGGCATATTTCATGCAAAAGAAAAGATGGAAGAGGTGCTGCTTTCAAACAGCCTGACCGCTGGAAGCTCAAGCGGCGAATTTGATGACGGGTACAGATGGATCGTTGTGGTGGATCCCGTGGCGGTGGAAGAGGAGGTTGAAGACCGAATGCCCTTTGATGCCTTTCATGTGAAAGTCAATATTTCGTGGAAGCATGGTGCGGGCGATCGGCATTTTGAGATCACCACCCTGGCCCTCGCCCAAAAGCCCGAAAGCCGGGGTTAGACCGAGGAATCGGCATGGCATCATCTGAAAACGGATTCACCCTGCTTGAGCTGTTGATATCCACGACGATCACCGGGGTCATTCTGGTCATCATTCTGAGCGCGTTTTCCATCGGGATTCGGGCATGGGAGACCGGAGAAAGGGACATAGAGGTTCATCAGCGAAAGCAGATCGTTCTTCCCCTGGTCTGCCGGCAGATTTCATCGGCCTGCTGGAGGCCGATTCAACGGGAAAAGGAGCCGCCCTTTTATTTGCGGGGGGAGCCTCAATCCGTGGAGTTCATCTCGTCAGTTTCCGCTGTGCCCGGTCACGAACACGGAAACGTGTATGTCCGGTACCGGGTCGTTGAAAAGGAGACCGGCGATGATCTGGAGGTTTTCGAGCAGGATACGGCGATGATGAAACCGGATACGGTTTTATTTACGGCCGATGAGGAGGCGTTTGACCTGCTGTTTTCCGGCGCCCACCGGATCCGGCTGGAATACCTGAAAAAAGAAGCCCAGGACGAAGAGCAATGGCAGGAGGAATGGGACCCGAAGGTGGAGACCGGGCTTCCCGCTGCGGTTCGGATTAGTCTGCAGGAGGATAAAAACAAGGCGCCCATAACCGCGATCGCCCGAATCTGTTCGGAAAAGCCTTAAGAGAAAGGGGGACGATGCCCGCACGGCGCATGGATACGAGAGGTTTAAAGGTGACCAACAAGGGGGCGGCGCTGCTGATGGTGATCTGGGTGGTGATGCTGCTTACGGTGATTGCCGGGGAGTTCTGCTACTCCATAAGGACCCAGGCCAACATCACCCGGAACCTTAAGGAATCGACCCAGGCCTACTACATCGCCCTGGCGGGCCTAAACACCGCCATTTTCAAGCTGGTTGAACAGCAGGTGATGCCCCGGACGGCCGAATTGACGGATGAGGCTAAAGAGAAAGAAGAGGAGTCTTTGCCCCTGCGCGTGAATACGAAGGTCCCCCCCATGCCTTTCGGCGAGGGGGAATTTATGCTCAGAATTGACAATGAGGCCGGAAAGATCAACATCAACCGGGCCGAGGCGGGCGGCTTGCGGCTGATGCTGTCCGGGTTTGACCTGGATGAGGAGGAAAAGGATACGATCGTGGATTCGATCTTGGACTGGCGGGACGCGGATAATCTGCACCGGGCAAAGGGAGCGGAGGACGATTATTACGCCTCCCTCCCCGAGCCGTATGAATGCCGGGATGGTTATTTTGAATCCATCGACGAGCTGCTGCTCGTCAAAGGGGTCACCCCGGATATTTTCTATAATGGGCTTGAAGACATGATAACGGTCTTTTTAACAAAAACCAAAAAAACCGGAAAACAAAAAGCCCGGCCGGAAGGATACGCCCTCAACATCAATGCGATTTCGCCGAGGCTCTGGGCCTCCCTTCCGGGGATCACCGAGGAGGCCATTGACGCCGTCACAGAGTACCGAAAAGAAAAGGACTTCCGGTCGGTGGCCGAGCTTCGGGAGGTGGTGGGGCCGGATGTTTACAAGGCGGTTTCACGCTACCTGACCGTGGAGACCCTGCCCTATTATACGGTGCGTTCCATGGGAACGGTTTCCGGCGGTCAAACCCGGGAAGGCGTGGAGGCGCTGATTCATCTCGATATCCGGGCGGCCAAAAAATACCGGGTGGTCCAATGGAAGGATTCGGTTTTTCATCACACCCCCAGGGATGATTCCTCCTTTTCCCGATGGGTGTCCAAACAGGGGGATTGACGGTGCTCTTTAAATCAGGGGTCGGCATTGAGATCCGCAACAATCAGGTCAACCTGGTGTACCTGAAAGCCTCGTTTAAGGGGATCACCCTGGCCGCGGAGTCCGGCCTTTCCCTGGACCCGGATAAACCGGAAAAAGAACGGTTAAACGAGGCCGCCGCCTTCATCAACGAATTCACCCGTACCCACCGGATTTCAGCGACCCCCATTTACATGGGGATTCCCGGTGAACTGGCGGTGCTTCGGCGGATCGAACTCCCCTGGGCCGTCAGGGAAAACCTTCGGGGCACCCTGGCCTATGAGATGGAAAAGTACGTTCCCTTCTCCGCAGAGGACGTCTGTTTTGACTTTCAGATCCTCTCCGAAGACAAGGCAGCGGAAAAACTGACCGTGATGCTCATGGCGGTCCGAAAGGAGGATATCGCGCCCTTTCTTGTGATCTCGGATCTCGTGGAGAAAGGGGTTTCCGGAATCGAGATCGCGCCCTCGGCCGTCGCCAACTTTTATGCATACCAGGCGGGAAACGCCTCCGGATCCTCAGTGATCCTTTATTCAAGGGACAACGGGTTTGATGTCCTCTGCGTTCAAGGCGGCGCCCTGGTCCACTCCCGCTCCATCAACAAAACAGGCGGCAAGGAGGAAAGGGGATCGGCGGTGGCCGCGCATCTCGAAAAGGTCAAGGAGGTTTTTGGCGACCCGAAGCGGCCGATGCGGCTAATCCTGCTCGGGGACGCCTCGGCAGATGAAACCAGGGCTCAAATCCCCGGAGCGCTGGGGTTTGATGTGACGACACTCGATATCCGGGGGGTGGGCCTGTCCGCGGAAAGATACCTGATGGCCTTTGGGCTTGCAGTAAAGGGAATTCAGGATCCGCCGATTCAGGTAAACCTCATGCCGCCGGGTTTAAGAAAAAAACCGGACAGAACCAGCTACGGGGTGATGGTGGTCCTCTGCGCCCTGCTGATTCTGTCGGCGGCGGTCTGGGCCGGCAGCCATCTCTACAACCAGCGGCGTATATTAAACGCCTTGGATGCGGAGCTTGCCCGGCTGAGGACGGAAGCGGCGGCTGTGGATCAGATGCAGGCGGAATCCGAAAAAATCAAGAAACGCATCGATTATCTTGCCTCCCTTCGACCGGGGAATGTATGGGTGATGGATGTTTTAAGGGAACTGAGCCAGGTCCTTCCCATGACCGCATGGGTTGATGACCTTAAACTCTCAGGAAATGAATTGACCCTGTACGGTACTGCGGAATCCGCCTCGGAATTGATCCCCATGCTGGAGGAGGTGCCGATATTCACCGATGTCAGGTTCCTTTCAACCATTCGAAAGGGAAGAGACGGCAAGGAGATCTTCAGGATCGGACTTAAGGTTTCCGGCCAGCCCTAGAACAGCATGATGATGATGAACTTTTTAAAAAAAATAGAGATCAACCGGGAAAGAAAATACCTCCTTATCGGCGGCGCGGTTCTGCTGCTGCTGGGCGCCCTTTACCGTTTCGGTCCCGGCCTTGTTGATTTTTTTTCCACCGCCGATGAGGTGGCGCTTAAAAAAAATCATGTGGAAAAGTATTTAAAACGCGTATCCCAACGCCAAGGGGTCGAAAAGGCGCGAAAGGACCTCAACCGGACACTCGAGCGGCTGGAATCGGGTCTTCTGACCGGAAAGACCCCGACCCTGGCGGCGGTGGAGGTTCAGAACATTCTAAATGAGATCGCAGGAGTAACCGGTGTGCCGGTGGATACCATGCAGGTATTGAAGCCCGAGGAAAACGCGGATGCCGGATACCTTCGGATTCCCGTAAGGTTTTCAATGCGTTCCAACATCGCACAGCTCAAAGGGATGATTTACGGCATCGAATCCGCGTCAAAGCGGCTGATCATTGTGGACCTGAGCGCAAGCACCACAGCCCGAAGGGAAGGCCGTGAGGAGATTCTTTCCACCATTACGGTGGAAGGGGTGATGGCTGCTCCAAAGGCTCAGGGTTGATAGGGGATGAAACCGCAAAAAAATGGTTTAGGATCATGTTTTCAAAAACCTGGGTATTAAATCTGGTTCTGGCCGGGATGCTGGTGTTGTTCTGGGCGAACATCTGGAGGGTATGGCGGTCGGACCAGGGCATCCTTCCAGAAGCCGCTTCGATCGAGGAAACAAAACAGGTCAAAAAATACAGCTTTCCTGAAAACCGGCTTTTGTCCGAGTCCGAGTACGACCTGGTGGTGGAAAACAACCCGTTTTCACCGGATCGCAGCTCAGGCATAAAGGAGGCTTCAAGCGCCGAGGTCATGGACCAGGAGGTCAAGGTGTCCGGTAAAACCATCGCGCTCTACGGGGTGATCATTCTGGGTCAGAATAAAACCGCCTTGATCAACAACCCTGATCCGAACTCAAATGACAAGGATTACCTGTGGGTCAAAGAGGGGGATCAGGTCGGCGAGCTTACGGTCGCCGGGATCAAAGACGACCATATCCTGATGTCTGGAAAAGGGTTGAACTACAGCGTTCGTCTCTATGATCCGGACAAGGTCAAAAAAGACAAGAAAAAAGAGGGACAGGCCCAGCAGACCGCGACGCCGGCGGTGATCCACGCGGGGCAAACGGCCGCCTCCTCCGAATCGGGCGCCGGGGCCGCCGGGTCCCCGGCTGTGGTCGCCCCTGAGAAAAAGCCGGCGCCGGGCGGGTCACAACCCGGCAGGTCGGGCGCAGTAAAATCGGAAGACCAGGAATACGAAATTATTGAAACGCCTTTTGGAGAGATAAAGAGAAAAAAACGATGAAGGTTAAAATGATGCGGTTTTTCATGGTGTTGTGGATCGGTCTGTCCGGCCTGAGCCTGGCTGCGGGAACGGCCCTTGCCGAGGACAGGCAAGCCTCCCCGCAGGAAACGGTTTTGGAAGATGCCGCGGATGAAAAACCGGATTCACCGCCGGTTTCTAAGGCAGAAAAGGCGGAGGCCCCTCCCGTATCCGAAGGGGATGCAAAGCCCCAGGCGGAAAGCATGACTAATGAAAAAATGGTGTTTAACTTCGACGACGCCGACCTGATCGAGGTGATCCGAACCCTCGCCGATCTGCTGAAAATCAACTACGTCCTGGATCCCGGGGTCGGCGGAAAGGTGACGATTCATACGGCCGGGGAACTGGACCAGAAGGACCTTTTTCCGGTTTTTTACCAGCTGCTGGAGGTCAACGGACTCACCGCCATAAGGCAGCAGGGGTTTTATCGCATTGTCCCCGTAAAGAACGCCCCCCGGCTCGGCATCACCTCAAAAACCGGAGAGCAGGGCAAGGCCGTCTCCCCCGATGAAGAGATCATCATCCAGATCATCCGCCTGAAGTCTGTTTCCGCAACTGAAATCAGCAAGCTGGTGTCCCCCTTTATCTCGTCAGACGGCGTCATTCTGACCCAGGACAGCTCAAACCTTCTGGTCCTGGTGGACAAGACCTCCAACATTCGAAAGGTGCTTCGCCTGGTTCAGGCGTTTGACATCGACGTGTTTGAAACCATCCACTACCGATTCTACCCCATCGAAAACGAGGATGCCGAGACGGTCGCCGGGGTTTTGGAAAAAATGTTCGCCTCTTATGGGCCCGGGGTCAAGGATCATCTCACCCTGATTCCGCTGAGCCGGCTAAACGCCGTACTGGTGGTCAGTTCAAACCCCAGGGTGTTTGACGAACTGGACGGGTTTATCAAAACCTATGATGCGCCGAGCCAAAACACCGAGCCCGGCATCTATGTCTATCCTATCAAAAACGGCCAGGCCGCGGATATCGCTGATCTTTTAAACACGGTGTTTACCGGAAAAAAAGAGGAAAAAAAAGGCAAAGAAGCCGGATCCAGTTTTAGAAACCCTCTGGAAATCGGGGCAAAGCAGGAAAAGGCCGAGGCTGAGAAAGAAAAGCCTCCTGCTCAGGTGTCTCTGGGCGCTGAGGCCGAGATCGGGTCCGGCACATTGCGCGGGGATGTGAAGATCACCGCGGATGAGTACCGCAACTCCCTGATCATCGAGGCTGCGCCGGACGATTATCAGATCATCAAAAGCCTGCTGGTTCAGCTGGATGTGCTGCCCCGCCAGGTATTGATCGAGGTCACCATCGCGGAGATCACCCTGGACAAATCCACCGAGCTGGGCGTGGAATGGAACTACGTCAAGAACGACGCCAGCATGAGCAGCGATGTGCTGAGCGCCACCATGGGAAGCGCCGGCCTGCGCTATACCGTGGGAAACAAGGAGCGATGGACCGCCACCATGTCGGCCCTGGCTTCCCACAACAAGGTGAACATCCTTTCCTCCCCCACCATCATCGCCTCAAACAGCAAACCCGCAAAGATCGATATTTCAACGGAGGTTCCGGTGGCCAGCTCACAGTATGATTACACCTCCGGGGACACCCCGGTGATCAGCACGGATATCCAGTACCGGGATACCGGGGTGATGCTTTCCGTCACCCCGAACGTCAATGAGCTTGGCCTGGTAACCATGGAGATCGAACAGGAGGTCAGCGAGCAGGCCCAGAACGTCCAGGTCGGGGACCAGACCTACCCCTCGTTTTTCAAGCGGGCCGCCACCACCACCCTGACGGTTCAGGACGGCCAGACCATCGTCATCGGCGGGCTGATCAAAGAGACAACCTCAAAAGGAGCATCAGGAGCCCCCTGGTTCATTCGCATCCCGGTGATCAACTTCCTGTTCGGCAAGACCTCCGAATCCTTTGACAAAACCGAATTGATCCTTTTGATATCCCCCCATGTGATTTCGCAGATGGATGACGTGGACGTTGTCACCAAAGAGTTCACGGAAAAACTAAAAACCCTGGTTCAGGACGTCGAAGGATCCGAATGGTGGAAGGACATCCCTTAGCAACCCTCGGCTTTTTAACCAAAGCCGGCCTTTGAGATGAGGTATTTGATCAAGCCGATAGTCGTTTTTTTCATCCTGTGGGCATGCGTCATTCCTCGACCCGGACTTCCTGCGGAGGCGGCTGAAGATCACCCCGGGCCTTTACACCTCACTCTATTTCTATCCCACAACATTCGGCCCTACGTTGAAGCGGCGGACGGCATGCGTGAGATTCTGGAGCAGACCGCGGGCGTACGGATCGAAACCCTTCTGCCGGAGCGGTTTGAGGGAAAAGCCGGAAACGACCTGATAAAGCGGTTTTTGGTCGAGCCCCCTGATCTTTGCGTGGCAATCGGTCCTGAGGCCGCCGCATTCCTCTGGACATCCTTTCCTGAAAAGAGCCCGGCCAAGGTATATA
>DYLE01000046.1 GCA_020722245.1 Desulfonema limicola | reverse complement strand
CCGGATGGGAGGGGATGTTGAAATCCCACCTGGACATGGGAACCACACTCTCGTCCTCATAACCGGCCACGGATCGAATCAGCGGGGTGAGATCCGCGGTGTCTGCGGCCAGCCGCTCCTCGATCTCCCGGGCCAGTTGCAAAGGCATGGGGCTGGGCCGCCGGACTCGGCTTTTGCCGTTGCCTTCTGTTTCATCATCAGAACCAGCGGATCCGGGAAACCAGACCAGCTGCCTGTCGCAGACCGGAAGGCCCTCCACCTTCCTTTCAAGGGTTTTCCAGGCGTCGATATAAAGCCTGGCTCGCTTTTCGCATCGGCTCACCACCCCATCTTTTTCGGCGTGCAGGGCGTTTAAGGCGGAGGTCAGATCGTATAACGTCAATAGGGCGGGCTGGTATTGGGAAGGCAGCGGCCCGGGAAAAGGATGGCGCAGGCCCCTCCACCAGTGATAAATCAGCTCATCCACCGTAGCCCTGCCGATTTTGAGCCAATTCCTATATTTTTCCAAGAACTCGCCCTGAGCGATCCGGGTATACAGACCGAAAACGCTCTGGTCCGCCCGCTGGTCCAGATAGATATCCTCCCCGGTTTTCACGATCTTCTGGAACTTGACCCGGTTTATGGGAGACATCCGGTCCATTTGAGGTTCCAGAATCTTCCAGACATGCGCGGACCACTCGATGTTGTAGAGCGCCTCATGAACCACAAGCCCCACCAGAAAATCCACCTTTGCAGAGGCCACAGGATAGCTCCCCATCACCATTTCCGGCTCAATCAGGATGGCTGGTCCGTTTGCTTTGGACATGCCGGCGTATTCGATCCGGCCGGTGTTCTCCCCCAGGTGACCCGCGACCTTTCGCAACGCCCGCAGCAGGTTGGCGAGCTCCACCGCCTCGATGCAGGAGGTGTTCTTTCGCCAGCAGCCGGAAATCCCAGGTTCTATTTCCTCTCTTTTGGAGCACGGATCCACAGGAGCGGCCTCGGATTCGATTCTAATAGAGTTGATAGGCTCTCTCATCTTGACGGATCCGGACCTGTTTGGTTTCCACATGAAGCGAAAGCAGCACGGATTCAAGCATGTCCCGGCTGATCTGCAGACTGCCGACAAAGGCCTGCTCGACGCTCGCGCCTACCGCCACCATTTCAGCGATCATCAGGGTGTGCCGGGTGGAAACCACCACGGGCTCACGGGTGTTGTTGCGCAGGCTGGTCGCCACATTGACGATCGTCAAGGCCTCCGCCTCACCGATCCCGGCTTTCAACTGAAGCACCTGGGTCTCCACGTCGCGGGGAAGGTAATCCATGAGGACCACATAAAACCGATCCCTTAAGGCGGCATCCAGCATTTCGGTCCCGACAAACTCATCCCCTTCGTTTAGGGTGGCGAAGAACACCACCCCCGGTGCGACCTCCAGGCGGCCGAGTTCATCCGTGTAAACCGCCCGGTCCTCGGATAACACCGAAAACAGCATGTTGAGCGCCTTGGGATGCTCGGGCCGGTTGATCTCCTCCAGATGGATAACACAGCCGGGAGTCTGAATGGCGTCCGGAAAAAGAAACCGTCGGTAAAAGGTCTTCCCCTCCTTTAAAGCATGCTCGCCGAAAAGCTGGCCCGGCTCCGAGAGGAGGCCGATCTGAAAGGTCGCCAGCGGCCTTTTGTTCCGTGCCGCGAACTGTCGCACCAGGGTGGTCTTTCCGCACCCCTGCTTCCCCGCGACCAGAATGTTTACGGGATGGCGCTCGGCCAATAGGGTAAACCGGTTCATCTCCTCGATGATGTCCTCGGGCAGGAAAAAATACCTATCCGCTTCAGGAATGTTCAGCCTTCTTTTCCGCATCCGCATCCTCTCTTTGCTTTATTTCTCTGATTTAAAGAAAAGCGCCCTTTGCCGCTCCTTTAAAAACGCATCGAGCCCGGCGATATTCCAGCGCCGGTTCATTCCATAAAGCCGGATCATCATCTGCTTGGCCTCATGCAGCACCTCCGGCGGATCGGATATTGAGACGCCTGCAAGCGCTTTGGAAAGCGCCTCCATTTCCAACTCCTCATCGCGGAGGGATTCGGCGCGCGAGAATACGCAATGCGTCCCGCACCGGGGACACCTGCGGAGATCCGACTCTCCGCAGGCCGGTCAGCCGTTTTTACAGATAAACGCGAACTCGCCGTATTCCCCGGTATACCCGCACTGATGACAGGTCATATTCATGGCAGCGATCCCATGATCCGGTGACTAAACATCGACATAAAACCGCCGCCTCACGCCGACCGGCGTTTTTTCTTCTTCACATCCTCGGCAAGCCCTTCGATCCCGGCGGATTTTCCCCAGGGCGCGGCCCCGCCCGTGACCTTTTCAAGGGCAACCCCCTTCAGCTCATCCACCGCCAGCCACTGTTCGCAGTTTTTGCACTGCCGAATGCTGATGGACCCGTCAATCCGCGCGTTGTAAAGGTATCGAAACTCCGACAGCGGGGCCTCATACCCGCATTCTGTACATTTCATGGCAATCTCCTTTTTATCTCTCTTAAAAAAGCATTACTCTTTGTCCTGAAGCTGCCTCATGACCCGACGATACTGGGGATCGCTGCATTCATAGCCGTCCTTGTCGACAAAGGTCATCTTTTCGTAGTATTTGCACGCCGACGCATCGTGAAGGGTTTTGGTCGGATACCCGTCCTTGCCTTCCAGGATGTACACCGGCGGCTGGCTGTGAATGTTGGATCCGAACTTCAAGATATTGCAGGCCCCCCGGCCGTCGGAGGACCATGAGCTTTCAAGAAAGTTCTTACAGTTTCCGCAGACCTTGTCCCCCGGCTTCTGAAGGTCGGTTTGGGTCTGGGGAATTAGCATGCTGGTGTATGCCTGGCGTTTTTCATCTCTTTTCGACATGGGAATCAATCTCCTTTGGAGGTTATTGGTTTACAGCCCGGCCCCTGCGTTGTTCCGCCGCGGCCGGGGCTGTAGTTTCTCCCTTTAAAAAACCTCTCCCGATCATCCCAGTCCCTGAACCGTGCGTTGAATGATGTTGTCCTGGGTCTTGCGGCTGATATCCACAAAATGCGCGCTGTATCCGGCCACCCGGACAATGACCTCCTGGTACTTTTCCGGGTCCTTCTGGGCGGCGCGCAGGGTGGAATCATCCACCATGTTAAACTGAACATGATCCAGTCCCAGATCCGCCCAGGTTCGCATATACGCCCTCCAGAGCTGATACCCCTTTTCGCCGGCAAGCTGGGTCGGCGACAGCCGCTGATTCAACAAAAACGCCCGGCCCTGGGTGATGTGATCGATTTTCCCGCAGGATTTGAGCACCGCGGTGGGCCCGTTCTTGTCCAGCCCCGGCCCCGGAGAAATGCCGCCGTCATAAAGGGCGTCGCCCAGACGCCTCCCGTTGGGAAGCGCGCCCACGATGTTGGCGTAGTGGATGTTGCCGCTCACGTTCTCCGGCAGGATCGGCCAGTTGTTGCCGCAGGGGCATTTGATCTCTTTTGAAAACTTCGCGCATTCATCCAGGCATCGCAGCATGATGGAATCCACATAGTCATCATCGTTCCCCCATTTGGGCGCGTTCTTCACAAAATCCAGCCGCATCTCTTCATACCCCTCCCAGTTTTTGTCCAGGGCTTCCTTAAGCTCGGCCATGGTGTATTTCTTTTCCTCAAACACCAGCTTTTTCACGGCGGCCAGGCTGTCGGCGTTCTCCACCCACGTGAACGCGGTGATCCAGGCATTGCCTCTGGCGATGGACGGATCCAGGGTGTCCAGGCCGCTTTCAACGGAGCGCTCGGAGATGGCCGAAAGAAACGGCCTCGGAGTCAGGGTGGGGGCCAGCACTCGAGCCCGATTCACCGAACGGACCAGGATGCTGAAGATGGTTTTCATCTGTGTCACCCAGGCGGCGAAGAACTCCTCAAAATCCTTAAAGGTCGTCACATCCGGGGTTTCCGCGCCCACCTGCATGTTGACGATTTTATCAAACCCGCTGGTGAACACGTACTCGATGATCTTGGCGCAATTGGCGGTGGCGTTGGCCATGCGCATGGGCTGATACCCGTGCTTGGTGGGGGGGTTCGGCGACATGCAGGCCTGATGCACCCACAGCCGGGCCTCCTCGATGGGATGACCGTGCCAGTGCATGGCGTTGGCGATAAGGATCGGATCATGCCGGATGGAGGGGTATCCGAGTCCGTGCCGTATGCATTCAAAAACCTCCCGCATAACCTTATCCTGAACATGGGGATGCCACCGGAAGGCAAAGGTGGGGTTGGCCACCCGCACCAGCCGGGCCGCCTGCATAAAGGCGATGGTCAGATCATTGCAGGCATCCCTTCCGTTTGCATCCACCCCGCCCATGGTCCAGACCCAGGTGCCGTCGATTCCCTGAAGCCCTTCCCTGGCGAACTTGGGTTTAAACTGGCAGACCTCTGCGGCCCGGATCAGAAACTCGCCCACCAGGTCCAGGGCCTCCTCCGGGGTCAAGGTCTTATCAATATTGACGTCCTTGTCATAGTAGGGGCCGTGGTAGTAATCCGGCCGGCAGGGCCATGCCCCCTCAATCGCCTCGGTGCGGCTCATCATCTGAATAAAGATGTCATACTGGAAGGACTCCTGAAGGGTTCTCGGCGGATGCGCCGGAACCCGCTCGCAGGCGGCTGCGATCTTGAGCAGCTCCTCCTTTCGCTTGGGGTCCTCCTCGAAATTCTCCGCGATGATCCGGGCCAGCCGGGCGTAACGCTTGGCGATCCGAATTCCCGCCTCGAGGCATATTTTCATGGCCTCCCAGTTGTTGAGCTTGTCGTACATCAAGGCGATTTCTTTATTCGCCACCGGGGTGTGAACCAGCTCATCGGCCTCGTCGATCTTTTTGTCGATCTCCTCGAGGATCTCCTGAAACGCCCGTTTGCCGGTCATGAGATACTCATAATCCTTGTTGGAGTATCCACCCCGGGCCAGGGGAACCCCCCAGCCGATGGAACCGGAGAGCATCTTCATCATGTCCTCCATGTCGAAGACCGGCATCATCTTATCCAGATCCGATTTTCCCGCCCAGTACCCCACGATATCCTGGATCACCGCCTGATTCTTGTCCACCGGATCAGGGATCGATGTCGGGTCGTTGAAAACCTCGGCGTTTAAAATGGAGGCGATGCTGGGGTTCCAGTTCATGGTGTGCGGCAGGCTTCCCGTGTATCCCACGAGCTGGGCATGGTCGGTAATGAAGATGGTCTTGTTGTCCAGGACGTGAGCAAATATTTTCGCACTCTTCACCACATAGGGATCCGGGGCATTCTCCAGGGACCTCGCCATATTGGTGGTCAGCACCGCCTGCTCCAGGTCGGTTTTAACCCCCGGGGCATACAACCCGCCGATGGCTCCCTTTTTCCAGATCGCCTTTCTTAAGTAGTCCAGCCGACTGGAACGCCGCTTTTCCGCGGCCCACCACCATTCCTGCTTTTTTTCAAACTCTTCAATACTGGTATTTTTTAATGCTGCCTGTGCCATTTTTTATCTCCTTATGTTTGTTTTAACAAAATACATTGCCCGGCTCTCCCCTCTCAGGATCGTTTCTGAAAGGAAGGGCAGGAAGCCGCATCATCCTCCGCGTTGACGGGTTTCGATTTATAGTACGCCTGTCTCGGATCAACTACCCGCTGGACACAATCCCCCTTTGCCGGGTTATCCGTTAATGGGAAAAAATTTTTGCACTCTTTGCATGTGGCCATTTGATCACCTCCTTATTGGTATTGTTTTTGTGTTTTGTGTTTTTGGATTACGTTGTAAAAAACCGTCACGCCTGTTTAAACCTTAAGCCCCCATGGCCTCAGCCGCCTCAAACCCGGACCCGCCGATGGTGGTCGGGAGCCCCTCCTTTCGATAGACCTCTGCGGGGATCTCCAGCAAGGCTGGTTCAAGCGCCTCTGTCTCCTTAAACTTCCAGTCAATCCCCAGCCACCCATACTTGTCCTGGCACCAGTTGTGAAAGGGAAGCAGATCCACCCGGCTGATTTTTCCCGGAAGCCCGGCCAAAAACCTGGCGGCAGCCTCATGAAATTCAAGGGTGTCATTAAAACCCGGAACCACCGGTATTCTCACCCAGATTTCCGCACCTGTCTTTGAAAGCCGCCAGAGGTTCTTGAGTATCCTGTCGTTTTTTACGCCGGTCTCCTGCTCGTGGGCCGCCGAATCCATATGCTTGAGATCAAACAGCACGATATCCGCGTGTTTGACCACCTTTTCCAGGGTTTCCCAGCTGCAGAACCCGTTGGTGTCCAGGCAGGTATGCAGCCCGCGCTCCTTGGCCGCGGCCAAAAGAGCGGTGGAAAACTCCGCGTGCATGGTGGGCTCACCGCCGCTTAGGGTCAGGCCGCCGCCGGAGTTGTCGTAAAACGGCCGGTCCTTTTCCACCTCGGTTAAGATCTCATCAATGGACATCCGCTTTCCCACCACCGCCAGGGCGTCATAGCGGCAGGCATTCACGCATTTCATACAGCGGTCGCATCGGTCCCGAATGATCTTCTGGTAGCTGGAGCCTTCCTCCTGGGCGAGTTTTATGGGAATCGGCGGATTGATCGCATCCCTGGGACAGGGCTCCAGGCAGGCGCCGCACTGAACGCAGAGCCGCTTTTTCCAGTAGACCTCAGGATAGGTCTTCTGGGTTTCGGGGTTGTGGCACCAGCTGCACCGCATGGGGCATCCTTTCAGAAACACCAGGGTGCGAATCCCAGGCCCGTCGTTGACTGAAAACCGCTGAATCTCGGTGATTAAGGGTTGATTTTCCATGGCACATCCTTTGGACAGCTTTTTCTAAAGCCCCTCGACAAAAGTTTTCATGCTTTTTAAATTCTCAAGGTCGTTAATCCGGGAAACCGCCTGTTTGATCCGTGCTTCGTCCAGCAGGGATCCCGCCTGGTCCCAAAATTTTTTTTCAACCCGGTCTTTTTTGATATCCAGCGGCGGAATCTGCTGCAGGATATCGGAAAAGGCCTCGTACACCCTGCCGTCGACTGTTTTGATTTCCACATGGGATTCCAGGGCGGTTTTCTGGGCATCCAGATTTACTGTGATCTTTTCGATCAGCTCTTTTATTTTCGGATTATTGATGTTGTCATCGGTAAACGCCTGGACCCCGGTGACGCCAGTCACCAGGGCGTTGGCCACGCAGAACGGAATGGAGAACTTGCCTTCCAGTCCGGTGGAAGGCAGCTTCACCCATGCCGCGTCCATGGCCAGCTTGGAAGACCGCACGGAAATCGAAGAGATTGTATCCAGAGAAATCCCCTCTTTCTTGACAATGGAAAGCGCCGCCTCAATGGGCGAATGGGTGGCGTGGCATGAGGCGTGATACTTCTGGGAGATGTTTTTCACGTCCCACCCCAGGCCGAGCAGGGCCATCACATCCGGATTGACCTTTCCTTTGAGCACCTCAAAAAACCCCTGGGGTCCTTCCAGAATATCCTGGGCGCTGGTAAACCCGCTTTGCGCAAGAAGCGCGGCCGTCAGACCGACCTGGGAGGCCCTTCCGGCGTGAAACGGCTTGCACATGCTCCCAAACACCCGCTTCAACCCGGAGGCCTGGGTCCCCGCGATTCCAAGGGCATAAACCGTCTGCTGCTCATTCAACCCCAGCAGCCGGGAACACCCGGCGGCCGAGGCCAGATGCCCTAGAGTGGCGGTGGCATGCCAGCCCGCCATGTAATGATCCAGCCCCGCGCAAACCCCGATGGTGGCGCCGGCCTGAAGCCCGATCAGGTAGGCATCTATAAAATCCCGACCGTTTCGGTTCTTCCATTCGCAAAGCGCCAAAAGCGCCGGAAACAGCGTCACGGACGGATGCCCCAAAAAGGAGACCAGGGTATCGTCGTAGTCCAAGGCGTGGGAGGCCGACCCGTTGATCAGAGCGGCCTGGGAGATGTTCATCTTGATGCCGTGACCCAGGATGGAGGCCTGGGGGTTTCCGCCCAGGGCCTTTTCAAAGGCGATCAGCTTTTCCACCAGAGGATCATTTGATCCCCCGAGGGTTACGGCGAGCCAGTCCATGAAGGCCACCTTGGCATGGGCATAGGCCTCTTCAGGGATTTTGTCGGCATGGGTCGTTACAATAAACTCCGCTATTTTCCGGGTCATTCCCGATGTGTTCTCAGCCATTTCGTCCCTCCTTAAACGGTGATCCCTGTTTATGACCAGTTGAAACGCTGCGTCATCTCCTTGACGATGGCGTAAGGGTCTTTCTGTTTTTTCAGCACCTGGTTCACGGACTCGCAAAACCGATTCTCATTTTCCCATTGTTTGAGAATATAGCCGGAGACCTCCTGAGCAAGCAGGCTGAGGATCTCCTCCCTGGCCCGTATCTCGGCCTTTGCCTGCCGCCGGTCCTCATCCGTGCGGTGATCCAAAAACGCCGTCACCACCTCTTTCACGCCCTGGTTTTTCAAGGCGGATGTTTTCAGAACCGGAGCAGAGGGCTTTCCGGTCTCGGTGGAGAGCTCAAGCATCGCTAAAATGTCAGCCACAGCCTCATCGACGCCCGGCATATCGGCCTTGTTGACGACATACAGGTCCGCGATCTCCATCACCCCCGCCTTGATCGCCTGAATTCCGTCCCCCTGGCCCGGCATGCAGACCACCATGACCAGATCCGCGGTCTTGACCACCTCGATCTCATCCTGCCCCACCCCCACGGTCTCCACCAGAATGATGTCCTTGCCGAACAGATCCAGAATGCGGACCACATCCCGGGCCGCCTGGCACAGCCCGCCCAGCATCCCCCGGGTCGCCATGGAGCGGATAAAAACCCCCGGGGTCTCAAAAATCTCCTTCATGCGCAGCCGATCCCCCAGAAGCGCGCCGCCGGAAAACGGGCTGGACGGATCAATGGCGATGATGCCGACGGTGAGCCCCCGGCTGATCAGTTCCTTGGTCATGGCGCAGGTCAGGGTGCTCTTACCGGCCCCAGGAGAACCTGTGATACCGATCACCCGGGCTGAACCGGTGCGGGAATAGATCCTGCTCATGGCCTCCTTCCAGCCCGGGGCCCGGTTCTCCACCCGGGTAATCAGGCGGGCCGCAGCCCGAATATCCCTGTTTTTCACCCCGGCGATCAGGTTTTCCCAGGAATCGTTCATCCCATTTTCCTTAAAGAACCCGCTTACAGCCGGGTCTGTTGAAATTCTCCGAACACCCCCCGCAGCACATCGCAGATCTCCTGAAGGGTGGCGTCGTTTTCCACGCAGTCGCAGATGTCCGGCATCAGGTTGGCGGACTCATCCCTGGCGTGCTGCTCCAGGGTGGCCAGCAGGGAGAAAACCGTCCGGCTGTCCCGGGTCCGTTTCAGCTCGGCCAGCTTGGCCTTCTGCCGCGCCTCCGCAGTCCGCATCCGCTCGGGGTCGTAGGTCGCTTCAACGACCCGATTGACCTCCACCGTGATTTCGTTTGCTCCGGTAAAGCAGTTTACGCCGACCAGGAATTTCTCCTGGCGTTCGATCTGCTTCTGCCGCTCATAGGCGCTTTTGGCCACGGCCTTCGGCATGTATCCGTTTTCAATGGCGGCCACCGCGCCGCCCATGCTTTCGATCTTTTCAAATTCGGCCATGGCCGCGGCTTCGATCTCATCGGTCAGGGATTCCATGAAATAGGATCCGGCCCAGGGATCATTGACATCCGTGACCCTGGCCTCGTAGATCAGAATCCGGGTGGCGTCGATCTGAAGCTGGACCGCCTCCTGGCTGTGCCCCAGGCCCAGGGGTTCGTCAAAGGGAGGAAACACACCGGGCAAGGCGCCGGACATGCCCGCCGCCACGCCGCCGACCACCGCCCGGGTCAGGTTGTTCAAGGGCCGCTGCAGGGTGGTGGAGGAACAGCCGATATGCGCGGTGATGGGCTGGCGGATCATCAGGCTTCTTGGATTCTTGGCGGAAAACCGTTCCTTGAGCATCCGCGCATACATCCGCCGGGCCGCCCGCTGAAAGGCGATCTCCTGGTAAATCTCCATGCTGCCGCCGAACGCGTTGAAGGTGAATTTCGGCGCAAACCGGTCGATCTCCAGACCGCCGTCTATGCCGGCCTGAAGGTATGCGGCCGCATTGGCCATGGAAAACCCCAGATCCTGGGCGGGCGTGGCCCCGGCCTCCCGGATATGATACCCGCCCATGCTGGTGATGTTGAGCTCCGGCAGGTTCCCGGTGCAGAACACGCAGATGTCGCGAAAAAGCCGCAAGGAGGGTTTAGGGGGAAAAATATAGGTGCCCCGGGCGATGAACTCCTTGAGGATGTCGTTTTGCGGCGTGCCCCGAAGTTTGGCCAGGGGAATCCCTCTTTTCTGGGCGAGCACCACGTACATGGCGATAATCACCGCGGCCGGCGCATTGATGGTGAAGTTGGACGGGACCCTGTCGATCTCCAGATCGCCGGTATAGGGCTCGTAAATCGTGGCGAAATCCTTGAAGCTGTCGATGGCGACACCCACCCGGCCCACCTCTCCTTCGGCATAGGGGCTGTCCGAGTCGTAACCGCACTGGGTGACCAGGTCAAAGGCCATGTTGGGCCCGCCCTTGCGGCCCATGGCGTGCATGCGGATCAGATAATCCCGATAGTCCTCGGCGGTGCCGAACCCGCCGTATTTGCCCACCCCGCCGGCGCCCCCCCAGTCCGGCCGGTAATCGGTCTTCGCCGCGCTGTCGGCATAGGCCCGCCAGAAATCAAACGGGTTGTTCCCGGCGGTGTAGGGATACTGGCCCGGAAACCCGACCTTATCTAAAAACTCAAAGCCCCGAATATCCAGAGGGGTGTAGAACCGGGTGGGGCTTTCGGCAAGGTTAAACCGCTTGAGGCGCTTCTTTAAGACATTCTCTTCCCAAAGGTCGCGCGCTTTCTTGATTCTATCCAACGATTTTTTCTGCTCGGCCACGAATGATCTCCCTGACATGATGTCCTGATGTTATCGGTGCAAAACCCTCAGCCGGCATTTTTCCGGGTGGATACGGCCGAAGCGATATACTGAGCAATGGCCGACACCGGTGTTCCGGATACAAAAACCTCGCCGACTCCCATGTCCTTTAATTTCTGAATGTCCGGATCGGGGATAATGCCCCCCACAATCACCAGGATATCGTCTGCGCCCTGGGCCTTTAGGCCGTCCATCACCTTTCGGGTCAAAGACAGGTGCGCCCCGGACAGGATCGAAAGCCCGACCACATCCACATCCTCCTGAATGGCCGTGCTGACAATCTGCTCGGCGGTCTGCCGAAGCCCGGTGTAGATCACCTCAAAGCCGGCATCCCTTAACCCATAGGCGACAACCTGCGCGCCCCTTTCATGCCCGTCCAGCCCGGGTTTCGCCACCAGCACGCGAATCTTTCCTCCCTGATTCATTAAGTTCCTCCCCACTGCGCATTTCATGTGGATCGCATCAGCGCACCCACTTCTATCTCTGAACACTGTTTATGCAAGTAGAATGCCATAAAAACCAATAATAATATAACTATCTGTAATAATTAATTTTTATTTTAAATCAGGAGTAAACGGAGTGCACCTGGATCTTGGATTTGGGACATTTATACCCACAAAACTGAGTCATAATGACCCAGTTGGGCACAATGAACAAACCCCATTGAAGGGTTTAAAAAAACGTGTTACAGGCCAATAAAAAAAGATGGATTCAAAAAAATCAGATGAGACAAAGAACAGATCGCTGACCGATCAACTGACACGCTGCGCATGCTGCCCACGCAAATGCCAAGTGAACCGGCTGGAGGGGAAAACCGGGTTCTGCGGGGTCGGCGCCGATGTGCAGGTTTCCCACGTCGGCCTGCATTTCGGGGAAGAACCCCCCATCTCTGGAACAAAAGGCTCGGGAACGATCTTTTTCTCCGGATGCAACCTTCGCTGCGTGTTCTGCCAGAACCACCAGATCAGCCAGGAATTTAAAAAAGGCCGCACCCAAACCCTGACCTCAAATCAGCTGGCCCTTGAAATGCTCCGGCTTCAGGATAAAGGCGCCCACAACATCAATTTTGTTTCTCCTTCCCATGTGATTTTTCAGATGGCCGAGGCCATCCTGCTGGCCAGGGAAAAAGGCCTTAGCCTGCCTGTGGTGTACAACTCCGGAGGATACGATTCAGTGGACGCCCTGCGGCAGATTCACGGCCTGGTGGATATCTACCTTCCGGATATCAAATACTTGGACAATGAACTGGGGAAACGGTTCTCCGGGGTGGAGGACTACGCGGACATCGTCCCCGGGGTTCTTATGGAAATGCTGGATCAGGTGGGCCATCTGAAAACAGATGAGGACGGGATCGCAATGGGCGGACTGCTGGTCCGGCACCTGGTGCTGCCCGGCTGCCTGGACAACAGCCAAAAATGCCTTCGCTTTCTGGCGGGTTTATCTTCGAATATCCATGTCAGCCTCATGTCCCAATATTCACCCCAGTATAAGGCGTGTAACTACCCCGAGATTAACCGTACCCTGACAGCGGAAGAATACGACGAGATCCAAAATTATGCTCTGGATCTGGGCCTTGAGAACGCCTTTGTTCAGGAGCTTGAAAGTTACGATCACTACCTGCCGGATTTTGAGCGGGAAAGCCCCTTTACTACGGATTTATCCGTTCCCGGAGTTTCTGCGCCTGGAGAAGGCAGTAAGAAAGGGAAACGGCATAAGGCTCTTGTTTGAAGCCTGAAATGGATCAGAGATTCCAAGCGCAGTGCACAACCACTTCAGGCATTGGATAATGCTTGGTGTTTAATGTATAAATTTTTCCGCCGGTTTGGATAACAATGGCTGCAAGAATTGCATCATTCACGTCGATTCCATATCGGGGGTTATATTTGCGATAAAGTTCACCCGCCTTGTCAATAACAACCTGGTCAACCGATGCGGTTTTAAATTGTGATAAAAACAATAGGGTCGCTTCCTCCTCGTCTGGCCGCATAAAAAATATGACCTCAGCGCGCTGCAGGGCACCGATCCAGAGCTCGCACTTTTCTTTATCTCGAAGTTGCTTAAACAATTTTAAAGCTTTGCGTTCACCACGTAAATGCCAGATAAGAACGTCTGAATCGATAAAGGCCTTCACCGCTTATATCTTTCCTGGGATTTTCGCATGGTTGCTTGGATATTAAGAACCGTGTCATTTGCCGTCTCATCACGTTGCCAACTACCCAATGTTTGGGCCAGTATATCAACATCCTTCAATGATGCAATTTTTTCGGCATAACATTGAACGGCATTTTCAAGAACAGCCTTTTTTGATGTGCCCAATTTTTTTGCCAGCATGCCGATGCTTTGAATCACGGATTCGTCTATTCGTGTTGACATAATCTTATCCATAAAATTTACCTCCCATATCTTACGTAAGGAATATAACGTATGAAAAATGAATGATCAACAAAAAAAGAGCCGCGACAGTAAAACAGCGAACATCCGCGCTTGCGCGTGGAAACTGAAGTATCCCCGCAGGCGCTTAGGAAGCATGAAAAAATCATAACCCCCAGAGTTATTTGGGGTATGCTGTCCTTTGAATTTCTCGAGCGTTTATGAGTTTTCCCCATTGCAACGCAGCCGACGTAGGAGGACCAAAGTTGCAGGGGCGGCCTTTCTTTTGGTACTTTTCTTTGGCCGCGCAAAGAAAAGTACGTTTAAAATGCGATAAAAAGAGAACTCATTCTTCTAAAGCACCGTCATGGCGAATTGATAATCTAATTCACAATTCAAGATGTGATAATCATATAAAGGGCACACCACCTGAGGTCAGGCATAAAAAGTGACACCTCCCCAACCATAGCAAGAAATGCTATGATCCAATTATTTTATTAACAATTTGGATCTAGGAGG
>DYLE01000045.1 GCA_020722245.1 Desulfonema limicola | reverse complement strand
CATTTTTGTATCCAGCCCGAGTTCCCGAATCGCCGAAAGTACAACGCTTTCACCGCCCACCGAATGGATCTGTCCGCTTTCGAGACTGTTAAGGTCCACGCTCTGGTAGTCGGGCTTGTCCTGTTTTGTAACCGAAACCGGCGATTGTCGGCCGTGCCTGGTCTGATCTGCTGTGCGTATCGGCCGCCTGCTCGATCTGTTCGGGAACAGGAAACAGGCATGCCTGGCCGGAAATGATCCGCTCGATTCGATCCGCGAGCTCCTTCCATTGTTCCGGGTCGAGGTTAAAGTCCGATCCCAGATTCAATACCGCGCGCTGCCTTGGTCCTGCTCGGTCCGGACGGACTTGAGTGGTTTTTCGGATGAACAGGGTGAGTGGATAACACCTTGGCGGGTCGGGCCAAGGCAAATACTAACTGAATATAAATATTTTGGCGCTGCATTGACAACTAAAAAAACAACATGCTGATATTATTTTATATATGAATTCTGATTTGCCCGAAAAAGGCCCTGCAGGGCTCAAAAACCATGAAGTTGGGATAATACCCGCAGCAACCAACACCCCGGTGTATCGCAGAAGCAGCCGACTCCGGCTTATTTGAAGGGTATTTATGATCATCCTCAGAGTTCTCGTTTACGTTAAAACTATGAGACATCGAATGGAAAATCAATGCCCCGGCTGTTTGCATGGGTTATCCCGCCATTTTCATGGGTCATTCCGAACAAGGCCCAACACCTGAATTTTCAGTTCAGGGGAGATGGAGCTGTCTGTTTTGATAAAAATTTTATCCCGATACCACCCCTTGTCCTGCTTTGTATTAAAAATAGTCAGTTCATAGGCCTTGCCCTGGGAATTTTTAATTTCCTTTAAATCATAGCGAATAAAATCCCCCTGGTCTAGATCTATCCCTAATATTTTAAAGGGGTTTTCAGGTGTCGGGGTGATCGTCACCGTCTGGGAAATGACCTGCCCGACCTTTCCGGTGAGCCTGGCCACGCTCGAAGAAAGGTAGGCCTGGGGCTTCACATAACCGGACACCTCCAGCCTGACCTCCGGTCTGACCGGATCGTTGGTGCGCACAAGGGCGGCTTTGGTGATGGGCTTTCCGCCATACCCGGTTGTATCGATATCGATGATGATTTCCCCCTCACCGCCGGGAGGGATCTGCTTCGGAAAGGAAACAGCCGCGCATCCTCAGTCGGTTTTCACCTCGATGATATCAAGAGGCGAACTTCCCTTGTTCTGCAGCTTGAAAGGATGGCGCAGGCTCTCCCCTTCATGAACCGTATCAAACGCATAATCGGTTTGAGGAAGAATCAGTTTCGGCGCAGCAGCGCTTCCGGCCATCGCAGGACGATCTCCCTTCTGAAACAGCAGGATGAATGCAAAAATAGAAAATAAAAAAATGATCCTTGTTTTCACTTTAAACCGTCTCCATACAAGTAATCCGGCGCGGAATTAATTTCTTCCATAAACGCGCGGTCTTTTAAACCGGAAAAAGCCGTCCTTTTCCTCAAGCTCGATGGTTTTCGCCTCATGCTTGAAGTATTTTTCCCGAAGGGCTTTTAGCTTTTCCTCAAGCGCCTCCCCTTCCGATTCCGCCAGGAGGGCGTCCCGCTCCTGCATATAGAGCAAACCGGTTTCCCATCGGCGGTTACGGTATTGGTCTATTTTCTCATGCTCCTCCACCTGGGCCTCGGTAAACCCCATTTCCCGGCGGATTCTGTTGATCTCGGCCTGACGTTGATCCGGGGGCATCTCTTTGAGCTCATTCTGCACCGACTCGATCCCGAAAAACACCTTTGCCAAAAGGCTCTTATTCTCAAGGGCATAAGCCTCAGGGGTGTTTCCGTAGGTTTCATTCAAGGTGTCCATGTAGATTTTGAGCTTTTCCTCGGTGGTCAGGTCATAGGCGTCGTCCAGCAGACCGATGGTCTCCTTCATGGTTTGTTTTCGCTCCTCATAGGCAAATACCTCTTCAGACCAGACCGCCTCGGCCTCATCGCCGAAAATTTCCCTTCGCTTTTCCCAGATGGCGCCTTTTCTTTCCAGCTCCGTCATTGCAGCCAGCCGCTGCCTGTTTTCCTCGTACCAGCGGTTGTAAGCCGCCATTTTTTTAACGATGGACATGATTTCATCGGCCAGATCCGGAAACGCCCGCTTTAAAATATTATAAAACCGGGATTCTCCGTGCTGAGGATCAAGATTGGTCAAAAACTCCATGACCTTGACCAGCATGGCCTGGGTGCTTTTTTTCGAAATGGAATCCCCGTAAAATTTTTTGAGCTCATCGACCAGCCGGTCTTCCAGGGAACCCTTTTCAGGAAAATCCCTGCCGATGCCGGGTCCTGCAGGCAGAGGCCCGGTAAACGAATCCTCGCGGTCAACAGCGGCGTTTCCCTGGGTCTGGAAGTTTTTCGTGATATAGCGATCATCCTGGGGTTTAAGCACGTACAGGGAAAAAAAGATCATGGCAGAAAATACCAAAATTCCGGCGATGATCATGCCTGTTTTTTTCATGTTCCCTCTCCATTCATTTTTTACTCATCGGTATTTTAACCGGATAAGGTAAAATTAATTCGTAAATATTTATTTTTTATGTCATAATATTTTATCTTTTCATGGACCGACACCCGCGGCGCTAAATCCTTGGAGTCAGCGATTTTTATGCGGTATATTCTTCCATAATTGCTTAATTACTTCCATAATTAATTATAAAAACAAGAGAAAAACAAGAGGGTCACACCTTGATTAGTGATTATAAAAAAATATCAAAAAAATAAACGGGTTTGAGGATTCAAAGATGTCAACACATAATACCTCATCCGGTACCGACCGGCTCAGGCAGATTGTCAGCGGGGTGATGCGCAACCGGGAGCAGAAGGAGAAGGGTTACCGGGAGAGGGGCCTCAAGCTTTTTCCCCCGATCTGTGCGCACTGCGGGCGGGAATTTTCAGGCAAAAGGGTTCGCGAACTTACGGTCCATCACAAAGGCCACAACCATGACAACAATCCTCCGGACGGCAGCAACTGGGAGCTGCTCTGCGTGTATTGTCATGAAAATGAGCACGCAAGGCAGGATGACGCTGATGCCTATGACAAGGAAACGCCCGGCGAAGAGCAGAAAGGGCCTTCACCCTTCCGGCTCTTTGCCAGCCTTGACGCGTTGTTAAAAAGCAAGCAAAACAAAGCAAAAAAAATGGGATCAAGCCTTGAATCGTGTTATAATTGTTGAAGAAGGCCGTGAGGCCTATCCGGATAAAACCCATCCGCTGCGCAAACCTTTAAGCTGAGGGGGGACTGTTTATGAAATTGAAGTACTGGATTCCTTTTATCCTTTTTATCATTCCAACGCCCATCATAACCTATTTTATGTGGGAGTCGCATATCTGGTCGCCTTTTCCAAAAGAGGAAATCACGGCCATTGCCGGTTTGTGCGTGATGTGGTTTTTTTTCGGAGTCACGTATTTCAGCGGCATCCATGCCGTTTTAAAGGACAGGAAAAACTGATGGAACCGTAGAATATTTTTACCACAGAGGGCGCAGAAAAAATAAACAAAAAATTTTTTTCTGTCTCCTCTGCGATCTCTGGGGTTAAATCCTTGATTCTTCGAATTTGAAAAACCTAAGTTCCTTGGAAGTCAAGACTATCCGCCTGGGGAGAAATGAAGCCCGTTTCAGGCCAGGGAGTCCGCATCATGAAAGACACAAAAACCAACGCAGAGGCCAGCACCATAAAAGAGGACGCGCTAAAGGATTTTGCGAAATATGTGAATCCCCAGAAGGCGCGGATTTTAAAAAACGCGGGGCTGGATATCATAGAAGGGAAAAGGGAGGGCGCCCGGGTTTGGGACATGGCCGGCAGGGAGTATATCGACTGCATCAGCTCCGCCGGGTGTTTCAACGTGGGGCGGCGCAATCCCGACGTGGTGGCCGCGCTTAAAGCCGCCCTGGATGAGTTCGACCAGGGGGTGTTTGTGTTCTGTCACAAGCCCCAGGCGGATTTATCCAAAAAGCTTGCTGAAATCACTCCGGGGGAGCTTCGCTACACCATGTTCGGCTCGGGCGGGGGCGAAATCAACGATTTCGCCATCAAGCTCGCCAGGGGGTTTACCCTAAAGACCGAAATCATCTCCACCATCAACGCCTATCACGGGCATACCGGGTTTTCCCTCTCGGCCATCGGCCGGGAGGAGTACAAAAAGCCTTTTTATCCTTTAATCCCCGGATTCAAGCAGGTGCCCTACAACGATCTGAAGGCGATGGAGGAAGCCATGACGCCGGACACGGCCGCCGTGATCATCGAACCGGTGCAGGGCGAGGGCGGGATCCATCCTGCGGACGACGACTACCTGCGGGGGTTGAGAAGGCTGTGCGACCAGCACGAGGCGGTTTTGATCTTTGACGAGATTCAAACCGGGTTCGGCAGAACCGGCAAGATGTTTTGCGCGGAGCATTCCGGGGTGGTTCCGGACATCATGACCCTCGGAAAATCCTTGGGCGGCGGGGTGTATCCCATCACAGCGGCCGTCTACCGCGAGGAGCTTGGGGATTTTCTGGTCACCAACCCGTTTATTCATCTGTCCACCTTCGGCGGATCAGACCTGGGGTGCATCGTGGGCCTGGCCACCATCGAAATTTTGATCCGCCATCGACTTCCGGAGCATGCTGCGCTCATGGGCGAGCGGTTCCATGCCGGTTTTGACCGGCTGATCCCCAAATACCCCGACCTCCTTTTGGAAACCCGCAGAAAGGGGCTGATGATGGGCCTTCAGTTTACAAACCCCAGCATCGGGCCGCGAATGACCTATCAGTTGGCGCAAAACGGGGTCTTGGCCTTATATACGGGAAACGACCCGACGGTGATGCGGCTTATGCCTCCACTGGTCATAAAACCCCAGGAGGTGGATCGGGTCCTGGAGGCGCTGGATAAATCCATGGCCGCCATCATGGCCCAGGGCGGCGTTGAAAAATATTAAGGAGGAAAAAATGGCCGATTCTGAAGAGATCATGGAAGCCCTTCTCGATTTTCAAAACCAGTGCAATGAGAACAAGCGGCTGAGAAGGATGCAGCGGGACTGGACCAAGCTGCTTCACTATGTCGCCACGGACACCGGGGATGTGTTCACCATGCGGGTGGTCAGCGGCGAAACCACCGAGGTTAAAAAAGGGAAAGAGGGCGTCCCGGATGTGATCGTGGAAACCGACAGCGAAACCCTGTGCGACATGTTCTGGGGGGATATCAATCCGACCCAGAAGTATTTAAAAGGGGAGATCAAGGTCAAGGCCTCCCAGGAGGATGTCATGCGGATCGACGCCATCACCGCCGTCATCTGGCCGGAGGTATAAAATGTCCATCATTGACCTGATGTTTCAGGAAACCGATCCTGATAAAATCCGTCAGGAGGCTGAGGCAAATTACAAAGAATACGTAAACCCCTTTGCCTTGAGAATGCTCAAAAACGCCAGCCTTGATATCATTGAGGATAAAAGGGAGGGAGCTTCGGTTTGGGACATTTCCGGAAAAAAATACATCGACTGTGTGACCGGCGCCGGCATATTCAATGTGGGCCGCCGTAACCCGGAGGTTGTTGAGGTCTTAAAAAAGGCCCTGGACAAATATGACATGGGAAGCTGGATCAGCCTGTTTCGGGAAAGGGGCCTGCTGGCCAAAAAACTGGCCCAGATTACGCCGGGCGATCTGAAGTTTTCTCTGTTTTGCTGCGGCGGCGGAGAAGCGATCGAGGTGGCGATCAAACTGGCAAGGGCGCATACCGACCGGACGGAAATCCTGTGTATGGAAAACGGGTATCACGGGGTAACGGGTTTTGCCCTGCCGGCCACAGGCCGGGATGTTTATAAAACGCCTTTTTTGCCGTTGGTCCCCGGATACCGGCACATCCCTTTCAACACCCTGCAAGCCGCCGAAGCCGCCGTCAATGAAAATACCGCCGCGATTCTGCTGGAGCCGATCCAGGGGGAAGGCGGGATCATTCCGGCGGATGATGATTATCTGCGGGGGCTTCGGCGGTTATGCGACGAAAAAAATATCCTGCTCATTTTTGATGAGGTTCAGACCGGTTTCGGCCGCACCGGAAAAATGTTCGCCGCAGAGCACAGCGGCGTAGCTCCGGATATCATGGTTCTGGCCAAATCCCTGTCCGGAGGGCTCTATCCGCTTTCCTGCGCGGTGTTTACAGAGGAAATCAGCGATTTTCTCACGGCCCATCCGTTTATCATCATCAATTCCTTCGGCGGGACATCCCTCGCCTGCCTGGTCGCATTGGCGGCCATCGAATTTATTGAGAAAAACAACCTGCCCCGGAACGCGGCGGAAAGAGGCGCTCAGTTTAAGACCGGCCTGCAGGCGCTTCAACAAAAGTACCCCGAATTGATCATCGACATTCGCGGCAAGGGACTGATGCTGGGGGTTGAGTTTCCGGAAGAAAGCATCGGCCCGCGTATGGCCTATCAGCTTAAAAAAAACGGGGTGATTTCCATTTACACCTTCAATAATCCGCGCATCATTCGGATTATGCCGAGTCTCGTTATCACCAAGGAAGAGGTTCAGACCGTCCTTGAAGCGTTTGATCACTCCCTTGCCGAAATCAGAAACCAGGAAGCTCGGTTTAAAAGATAAAAAGGAACAGCGGATCATCATGGTGGGACTGAAAAGAGCGATCGGGCTGAGGACCGTGGTTTCCACGGGCGCGGGCATGGCCCTGGCAACGGTTTGCTATATCGCCCTGGTGGAGGTCGCAAGCTACGTCACGGGCAACTCCGCGTGGATCGCCATCCTCACCTCCGGGGCGATGGCGGTTCTGGCGGGGTCCTGCTTTGCAGAGCTCAACTCCATGTATCCGACGGCCGCGGGCATTAAACTCTATATCGAAAAGGGCTTCAATGAAAGGGCCGCCATCATCATCTCCGGGGTTTATGTGCTGGGGCAGCTCTCCATCGTGGGCGCGGAGATCTATGTCCTTTCCCAGGGGATCGCCCAGGGGTTCCCCGCTGTTTCTCCGCTGATCTGGGCCGCGGTTTTTATGGCGGTGCTGCTTTATCTGAATTACCGGGGAATCCGGATCGCCGGCCTTGCCCAGGACCTCATCGCCTATGTTATGTTCGCCTCCCTGATCCTCATCTCCATCTACGGGTTCGCCGCCCAGGGTTTTCATATCCCCGGGCTGTTTGCCATCGGAAGCCTGGACGGCTTTATTCAGGCCGTGGCCATCGGCATCACCAGTTTCATCGCCTTTGAATGGGTGATTACCATCTCCGAGGAGGTGACCGATGTCAAGATGGTGCCCAGGGGCATGATGATTTCTTTAGGGGTTCTGGCGATCGTCTATTCCCTGTTCACCGTGGCCATGACCAGCCTTGTTGACCGAAAAATCCTGGATTGGGTGCTCACGCCCGAGGGCCTGCCCATTCCCCATATCCTTTACGGGAAACAGCTTTTAGGCGGCTTCGGGGTTTATTTCATGATCCTGATGGCGGTTTTCGCGTCCCTGACCTCCATGAACGCGGGGATCATGACCGCCTCCCGGTTCTTGTACGCCATGGCCAGGGACTGGTCGCTTCCCAGGTTCTTATCCAGGCTTCACCCGGTGTACGCCACCCCCTGGGCCGCCATGCTGGCGGTAACGGCCTATTCCCTGCTCATGATCGCCTATGGGTTTCTCACCCATTATATTCTGAGCATGCTTTTTATTATTGCGGCCGCCGAGTGCATCATCTATGTGGCCATGGCCCTGTGCGTGATACGGCTTCGGATTTTAGAGCCCCGGACCCCAAGGGGTTTTAAAATAAAGGGCGGGTATACCGTGCCGATCCTCGTGATCTTGATCTACGGAATCGTGGCCGGTGCGGTTCTTTTCGGCCCGGTGAAACCGGATGATGTGATGGAGCAACGGATCGCCCTCGGGTACATCATCGCGCTGTTTCTTCTAAACGCGGCCTATGCCTATTTCGTCTGGCCCCGAATGCGTCAAAAATATCAAAAAATCGCACAAGAGAGAAAACCGCGGCGGCGGCGAAAGGCATGAAAAAAAACTTTGCCCTCTTATCCGTGCGGAACCTGATCATCATTTTCTGCCTGCTTGCGGGATGTTCTCCGCACCCAAAAACAAAAATGGTTTACATCACGGATCTTTCCGCCTCATTTCCCGAGGGAAGCATCATCTCTTCGGCCGCCCGGTCTGCGGTCTCCTTTGAAGAGATGATGGCGGATCTCAACACCGTTCGGATCATCTACGTGGGGGAGACCCACACCAGCGCGGCTCACCATGGAATGCAGCTTGAAATTTTAACCCGGCTTCATCAACAAAACCCGGACATTCTCGTGGGCATGGAGATGTTTGACCGGAGCTACCAGCCGGTTCTGGATCAGTGGTCCGCAGGCGGGCTCGACCGGCAGGCCTTTATCGAAAAGGTGCACTGGTATGCCAACTGGCGGTTTGATTTTGATCTCTACGCCCCCCTGCTCGCCTATATTCAGGAGCACCGCCTGCCGCTTGTGGGCTTAAATATTCCGGGGCATGTTTCTTCCCGCATCGCCGTGGGCGGGCTGGCCAACCTGCCGGAAGCCGACAAAACATACCTTCCGGAAACCATCGATACCTCCAATGCGGGCCACCGCGCCCATGTGGAGAAAATATTTAAGCGCCACAAGCTCCCGGGTTATGATCACTTTGAATATTTTTATACGGCCCAGTGCGTGTGGGAGGATGCGATGGCTGAAGCCATAGCGGGTCGTATCGGGGACAAGACCATGCTTGTGCTGGCCGGGAGCGGGCATATCCTAAACCGGTTCGGGATTCCAGACCGGGCCTATACCCGGACAAGGCTTCCCTTTCGAACCGTTCTGCCCGTGGCGGCCGGGGATCGAATCGCGCTGGAGGCCGCAGACTACATCTGGGTCAGCCCGGCCTCGCCGGCGCCGTAAGTTAGGTTTTTCCAGATTTGGAAAAGAAAAAATTTAACCACAGAGACCTCAAAGAACGCTGAGAAAAATCTGTTATTTTTTTCTCTGGGCGCTCTGTGGTGAAAAATATTCTATAGATTCATACCGGAGATGATCAAAAAATGCGGATGTATGGAAAAGGGCTGAAAACGATCTGGGAGTTATTCGGATTCAACAGGCATTTTGTGTTCTTTGTGTTTGTGATCCTGTTTTTCATGCTCCACTCCCTGTTTACCGTCACCACCCTTTTTCTCGACCATCTTTTTTTCCCGAAATTCCGAAAGGTGAAGGTCAAACACCCGGTGTTTATCATCGGACATCCCCGAAGCGGCACCACCTTTATTCATCACCTGTTCACCCAGACGGGGGATATGGCCGCCTTTACCACCTGGCAGCTTCTTTTTCCGGCGATCACCGCCCGGATACTCATCAAGCCCATCGTCCGTTTGCTGACGCGAAAAAGCCCGGTGGTTCTGATCCCCGAGGAGGCCGGCCACCAGATCGCCTTGGACACCGTGGAAGAGGATGAAATGCTGTTTCTCCACACCCATGACACCCAGTTTGTGATCGTGGGCACCCCGCTGGGGTTTGTGGAGGAGGATTACCGGGAGCTTCGGTTCCATGACCTTCAGCCGAGGAAAAAAAGAATCCGGTCTGCGCTCTTCTTAAAATCCATGTTCCAGCGGCATATCTATTACACCGGCAAAACCCAGATCTTTGCCCAGACCCATTTTTCCACCCACCGGGTAAAAACCCTCATGGAGGTCTTTCCGGACGCCAAGTTTATCTACATGCACCGCATGCCCGAAGACACCCTTCCATCGTATATGTCGTTGAATTATCATACCCTCGATATTCTGTGGGGGATGCACCGGTTTTCGGAAAAACAGAAAGCCACCTTTTACAGGCGCCGCTACAAGGCCAGCCTGGAGCTGTACCGGTATTTTTACGATCTGTGGCGCAACAATGAAATCGACAAAAGCAAGGTGCTGATCGTGGATTACCGAAAGCTCCGCCATGAGCTGCTCCCCATGTTTGAACGGATCGTTGAGTTTACGGGCATCACGCCCAGCAAGGCCCTGCGAGCGGCTGTGGCGCAGCAGGCCCAAAAACAGCCGTCGTATCAGCGAAAACACGCGGTCATGAGCCTCCAGGCGTTCGGCATCGACCCGGCCCAGGTAAGAAAAGACTTCGCTTTTCTCTATACAGACGACCCGTTTGGGGAGGACAAAAATTGAAGTCTTTACTCCCCCTTTGTGGAGGATGTAGCCTTGTTAATTCGAGGAGCTGAGAAATTCGCCTTAATTTCTAAACAAATAAAATACTTTTAAAATCGTTATATAAGTCCTGAATCCGTGGCATTAAAGTCGCTCACGGTTTAAAATTTTAGTTTTTGCTCTCTGAAAACAAGTTTTATGCGCTCAATCAACATGTTCGGTGCAGAAATCCCTCAAAAGCCGGCTCAAAGCCTCATTTTACCAAAATCCGGGCATACCTATTTTTTTTATATTGCCCGATCCTTTTTTGCCAATCGTGTTGATTATGCTGTTTCCAAAGCAAATCGCCGGTAAACCGCACTCCATAATGGCGCAAATGGATTTGCTTTTCCCATACTGATGAACCACTGTCGAGATGTATGGATAATCCTGCCGGCCATGTAAATGGGATTCAACATAACCCTGCGTATTCTTCTGCGCTGGGCTGGTTTGCGAATATCAACCATTGTCTTCCCGGAGGCTTTCCCGGTTGCAGAGCCTCAAGAGATTATACCCGAGAATCAGAATAAACGCCTTATTCGAAAACCGTCCGCTGGGAAGGCGCTCTAAATCCATATCGCTCTTGATCTCGGAATGGAACTGCTCACTGGTGTCGTGATCATGATACAGCAGAATCGTTTCATAAGGCTCCAGATCAAGGCGGACCCCGTAGGTATCCACCGTGATTTCGGGAAAAAGCAATCCCTGACCGTTTTTCGAGGCGCGTTCCGTGACTTCAAATACGATCGGCGCTGGCAGGGGATGGCCGTTTAGTTCCAAGAGGGTTTTTCCCCGCCCGATTCTTTTTCCTTATCTGAGGGAACAAAAGGCCCGCAACTGATCGTAACCGGGGTAATCTGAGGCGCCGCCTGAGGGATCAACGCCGCAGATTCTTGTTTGACAATTGTATCAAAATCATGCGTGATGACATCAAATCGTTGTCTGAGCGCAGGACTTGAAGGACACGTTTTAATGCCAAGGCTCTGACGAAAGAAAAGGTTGTCTCGGAAAGACTCAATGGCACATAATCGGGCTTCCCTATACCCATCAGACCCAGCATGGCAAAGATCATGTCCGCCTGGGAAATCTTAGGGTGACGGGAGCCGGCAAGATCTCTTCGATTTAATCTTTCTTGCAGTTTTGTCCGGGCCAGCAGTGCTCCGATCAGTGCCAAACCGGAATGACGGGTAAGGGTTTCTTCGTCTTGTTTGATAGTGAAAAGGGCAGCCGTATCGGTTCACCCCTCAAGAAAGTATGTATTGGAAGGAAATATGTCATAATAAAAAATAAAATCAGTTATTTATATTAAATAACGCAAAATTTTTGCCACTAATAAGGTATTCAGCAAACCACAAGGATTTTTCTTCCGGCCATGAGTTTACGCTCAAGAACGCAAAAAACAACAAGCCGCAAATAACCCCATGGACCCTCTAAACCGCCCCGAATCCATCTTAGAAGGCGAGGCCTGGCGGCTTCTGGAGGAAGGCGGCAGCCTGGTCACGGTAAACCAGCGGCTGGCCCGGCACCTGACCGGCCGGTTCAGCGATGTTGCGCTTTGCGCCGGAAAAACGGTCTGGAAAACCCCGGACATTCTGCCGTTTTCAGCCTGGCTGCAGCGCGGCTATGACCGGAGCTTTTACAGCGGCCGGATCGAAGACGCAGCGCGAAAAAGGCCGATCCTGCTTTTACCAGACCAGGAGCTGCGGCTGTGGGAGCGGATCATTTGCGAGTCTTCCTACGGCAAGTCCCTGCTTCAGGTTTTTGAGACCGCAAAAACCGCCCGGCAGGCATGGGAGATCTGCATCGCCTGGCGGCTGTCCTTTGAGGAGATGGCCCTGGCCCCGCCGGAGGATACGCGGGCGTTTTTGGGCTGGGCCGAGGACTTCAAAAGGGAGTGCCGCAGGCATGGCTGGCTGGACAACGCGCGGCTCGGCGATTTCATCATGGAGCAGTTTGCGGCCGGGGTTTTAAAGCCGCCGGAGCATCTGATTCTGGCCGGGTTTGATGAGTTCACTCCCCAGCAGGACGAGTTGATCAACGCCTTGGCGTCGGCCGGCTGCCGGGTTTACGCGTTTGCCCCTTCCCAAAAAAGAGCGGATGCGGTTCGGTGCGCCTTTGCCGACGCTGATGCCGAGATGACGGCTGCGGCTAAGTGGGCCAGGCGCCGGATGGAGGCTGATTCGGCAAAACGCATCGGGGTTTTTGTTCCTTCCCTGGAATCTGCGCGCGAGCGCTTAATCCGCGCCTTTGACGAGGTGTTTCATCCGGGCCAGATGCTCTCTCCGGTCGCGTCGAAACAGCGGCTATACAACATCTCCCTGGGGGATGCGCTTTCCGCCTATCCGGTCATTGACGCCGGGCTGCTTTTCCTGCGTCTTGCCTTAAGGCCCTTTTCCGTCGAGGAATACAGCCGGTTTCTGCGCTCCCCGTTTTTGGCCGGCGCTGAAGCCGAGCTGTCCAAACGGGCGATTCTGGATACCAAGATTCGGGAACACGGCGAGATCGAGGTCGCGGTCAAACGCCTGATCTACTTCTGCTCCAGGCATGAGGGCAGGCGCCACCCCGGGGTTTTCTGCCCGATCCTTGAAGAGGCCCTGACCCGATTTTCAGACCTGGCGGCGCGTCTGACCAGACGCCAGGTTCCCTCGGGCTGGGCAGCGGATTTTTCCAATCTTCTGGAGGCCCTGGGCTGGCCCGGAGAGCGGCCCCTGTCCAGTGAGGAGCATCAGACCGTTTCTGCATGGCAGGACGCCCTTTACCGGTTTTCTGAAATGGACCTGATTCTGGGCGAGACGGATATCGCCGCGGCCATGTCGGATTTAAAACGGATCTGCGATGAAACCACCTTTCAGCCGGAGACCAGGGAGGTGCCGGTGCAGGTGATGGGGATGCTGGAGGCGGGCGGAGCGCGGTTTGATCATCTCTGGATCCTGGGAATGGATGCGGAAACCTGGCCGCCTTCCCCCCGGCCCAACCCCCTGATCCCGGCCGGTCTCCAGCGCCGCCGCAACATCCCCCACGCCTCGCCGGAACGCGAGTTCGCCTATAGCCGCCAGGTGACCGACCGGCTGCTGGCATCCGCCGACGAGGTGATCATCAGCTATCCGCTTATGGAGGGGGAAAGCAGGCTTTACCCCAGCCCCCTGATCGCCGCCCTTCCAGTAAGGACGGTTGAAACAGAGCCGCCCTTGCCCTATTTCGGCTACTGGCGGGAAATTCAAAAAAGCGTGAATATCGAGCAGATCACGGACCAGAAGGGGCCGGAGGTTTTGGAAAATACCCATATCCGAGGCGGCACCGGACTGTTGAAGGCCCAGGCCGCCTGTCCTTTCAGCGCGTTCGCCGCCTATCGGCTCAGGGCCAAGGGGATTGAAATGCCCGTTCCCGGCTTAAACCCCATGGAAAGGGGAAGCCTGGTGCATCGCGCCCTGGAGCTGTTATGGGAAAAACTCGAATCGAGCAGGGCGCTTACCGAAAAATCCCGGGAAGAACTGAACACGGCGATAGCGGATGCGGTTTTACAGGCCGTAAAGGAAATGGCCGCGCGCCATCCCCAAAAATTCACCCGGCGGTTTACCGCCCTTGAAAAACAGCGGCTTCAATCCCTTCTTTTGGAATGGCTGGAGGTGGAGGCGCAAAGGGCCCCGTTTGAAGTCAGGGGCCGGGAAAAATACCTGGGCTGCACTGTCGGCGGGATCGGCCTCAACACCTACGCCGACCGGATCGACC
>DYLE01000044.1 GCA_020722245.1 Desulfonema limicola | reverse complement strand
AGCCGACACGGGCGGCCATGGCGTAAACGTCCATGCCGCAGGACTCCATGGAAGGCGCACTCAGCTCGGGGTTCCTGCAGCCCTTGTCCGTCATCAAATCCTGGCAGAACGGCTGAAGCAGGCAGAACGGATCCCGGCAGTTTCCCGCCGCAAACCCGTGCGATGCATAACCGGCGCGATCCGCCAGCCTCTGCAACACCCTGGCGATGGTAAACACCAGAATATAGTGCGCTCCCAGGCTCAGGCAGTTCCCCTGCTTGTCCATCACCCCGGTTTCAAAGGTGGTGTGCAGGTCCTTGGCCGCGATCACCGAACTGTCCACCTTGACCCGGAAAAACACGCCGTATTCATACCGGGCGACGATGTCGCGCACCTCCTGAATGCTGTATCCGTAAGGCGGGCAATGGGCGCAGTTGCCGGACATGTAGCACTTGGGGATCATGCACTTAAACCTTACCCGGGGATCGACGATGACATCCGTTGCGGGAATGATGACCGCCTCGTCGGCCCCCCGCTTCAACGCCATTTGATGCATCTTGAAAAAGATATCCGGCACCGGTTCTTTGGTGCTCCTATCCACGGATTGTTGTGATGTTTTCATTCTCGTCCTCCTTTGAAACCCAGGCGTCGAATCAGACAATCATCACCAGCCCTCCCAGCAGCGGCGAGGAAAGGTCCTTCGAGACCGGCCAGTTCAATCGCTTTCCCATGGACCGCGCATCAATGCCCGCCGCTTCCATGGACGGCCTGCCGATGTTCGGATGAATGCAGACCTTTCCCTTGAGCATGGCCCAGCAGCGCTTCTCGTCTGCGCAAAACACGCTGCGGCAGTTCCCCGAGGCCAGACCCATGGAAAGATGGTACCCCATGTAGAAGGCGGCGGATTCAATAAGGGTGACAATCTCGTAGGTCTTTAAATAAAGCCTGCGGTGGGCATCGTCCGGTATCGGCCCGCCGCCGTAATCCGGCATACCGGGAAGGGGGTTCAGGCTGAAAAATATCGCCCGGTCATAGAGCAGGATCGCCCCCTTCAAATCATCCTTCTCGTATCTGAGCGGCCAGTGAATAGAAGGAAAGCGGTTATCCGCCTCCACCCGTTCAAGGACCCGGGCGTCAAACAGGATATCCTGTTTTCCGATGACGGCCGCATCATCAGCCCCTCCAGCCAGGGCCTTGTCCCGCAGCCGCAGAAGATCCTGCTCAAGCAGGACCGGGTCAATCTGAGCCGGAATCCGCCGGACGATTTCCGGTTTGCCTGACAATCCGCTCACGAAGGACTCCTTTCTTTCGCATAAGAAGGAAAAAACAAAAAGGGGGTTATTCCCGTTTACCACCCTGAATGGTTCTGAAGCTGTTTCATAAACCGGTCTCGAATCTGACTGCATGAATACTGGTCCGATATCCTGCAGCGTCCCTTACCTTCAACCCGGTTGATCAGCACATGGACCAGAACGGGCCCCGGTTGTTTCAATACAACGGGAAACGCCTCCCTTAACGCGTTCGCGCTGTCTATCCTTTGACTGCTTTTATAGCCGCAGCCCAGCGCCACCTTGCAGAAATCCACCCCGCAGGAGACGGTCGGCTGACCGCCGGTGGAGGCGTAGCAGCCGTTGTCCAAAACCACATGAATCAATTTTGAGCCTCCGGCGCCGGCCGCAGAGGCCATGGACCCCAGATGCATCAGACAGCCGCCGTCACCGTCAATCACCACAACCCTTCGGTTATCCTCAAGCCCTTTTCCGATCCCCAGGGCGACGGAAAGGGCATGCCCCATGGAGCCGAGCATGTAAAACGGCGCATGTTCTTCCTCCAGATGCTTTTCGGAAAGGCGATTGAACACCTCCCGGCTGATAAGACCGTTTGTGGTGACCAGGCAGGCCTTGCGGCCGCAGGCGTTTAAGATGATGTCAACGGCCATCCCCTTGGTCAGGGCGAAAGGGGAGTCCGGTGAAACGGCCGGTGCGCTGCTAAGCAGCCCTTTTGGCAGCAGCAGGGCCGCCGGGGAACGCCTGTCTTTTGCAAGATTGATAACCGCTGCGATTTCATCCTTATACCCGGACTCAGTTAAAATCCGATAATAAACATCAAAGACCTCGAGTATCCGCTCCAGCCTGCTCCCCATGACCTCGTGCTCGGGCGCATCCTTGGTCCCAGGCTCTCCCCGCCAGGATATCAGATAGACAGCCGGTATGTGATAGATCTGGTTTAAGGAGGTGAGGCAGTTTAGGGTATTGCAAAAACCCGAGTTCTGAACAAGCACCATGGGAATGCGCCGGGTGGCCATATAAGCGCCGGCGGCGATCCCCATGGCGACCGCCTCATTGACCGGATTGACTACCTCGCAGGAAGGATCGTTTAAAAGTCCTGATATCAAGGGCGCGAGAAGGGAACACGGGACTTCAATATAGGGACCGATTCCGTGCCTCTTAAACTCTTGGATTAAAAGCTCGGCTTCCATGGTCCTTTATGAAAAAAGGGCGCAGGCGTTTTTGTAATCCTCAAAGGTATGGATTTCCATCCAACCTCCGGCCACCTCATACATCCGCACCTCATGGTTTTTATCCACCAGGTGTTGAATAAAATCGGCAAACGACAGGGTCCGTGCCGGACCAAAAATGCGATATTCATCCATAAGAAGCTGCATCCCTTTTCTGGAAAGCATGGCGATCCCCACAAATTCGCAGCTTCCCTCCTCCTCGGGTATCTTCTTGCCGATCTTTTTTACGATGTTCTTCCGGTTCGTATCAATGCTGCGCCGGCTGTCGGGCAAGGGGTTATCGATGACAATGAGCTCCAGTTCCTTGTTGCGGTAGTTGATCTTGTGGTAGCTTCGATCCCCCACCAGAACAATGTCTCCCTCCTTTTTAAGCAGCTTTTCAAGAAGGTAGCTGTCCACAAGAATATCGGAATAGATAATCAGGTTCTTGTCGGCGACGGCGTCGACCCCCTGCATCACGGAATGCATGATGCCTGTGGTTTCAAACTCCCGGTTCCGCGCGATCTTGACCCCTTCCAGAATCACCCGGTCGGCCTGATACCCCGCCACCACGCTGATATCCTGAATCCCCGCGATATTGAGCGCCTCGATGTTGCGCTGCAGCACCGATTTTCCGTTGATGTCAAGCATGCCCACCGGCCGGTCCTCCACCAGGGGTTTTAAGGAATCATCCACCTTATAACCGGCTGCGGGGATAAGCGCCCTGATGCTGCCCATTTCGGTCTTTAAGTATTTTCGTTCGTCATGCTTCATCATGTACATCCCCTGAAGCCTGAAGGCCTCTTCCATGGGAACGATCTTATCCTCCAGGCGGAGGTTTCCATGTCTTCGAATATGGCGAAGAACCGACTGCATGCTTCGAATCGCCGCCCGAATGGATTGATTCGCATAGATGACGATATGGATCCCCAGGGACCTCATTTCCGATTCGGGGATATGATAGGTCGTGGGGCAGATCAAAAGCGGGGATCTCTTGTTCCATGACTTACAGAAGTCGATGATCTCATCCGGCTCTTGAGATTTGGAATGAATAAAAATGCCGTCCGCTCCGGCGTCGATATAGGCATGGGCGCGTTTCAACGCCTCCTCAAGGCCCCAGCCCGCGATGAGCGCCTCCACCCGGGCGAAAATCAGGAACTTCTCCGTCTTTTTCGCATTGTTCGCCGCCATCAGCTTGCCCACGAACTCCCCGATCGCCGCCAGGTCCTGCCTTCCTGCGATAAAGCTGTTGACCTTGGGAAATTTCTTATCTTCAATGCACACGGCGGCGACGCCTGCGGCTTCATACCGCCTCACCATGTGCATGACGTTGTTCGAGTTTCCAAACCCGGTATCGCAATCAGCGATCACCGGTATGGAAACCGTGTGGGCCATCTCGGATGCAGCGTCTAAAAAATCGCTCATGGTCAGGATATTCGCGTCAGGAACCGCATGGGAGGTGGAAATCTCAAACCCCGAGGCCCACACCCCTTCAAACCCGGCCTCCTCCACCAGCCGGGCCGTCAGCCCGTTATGGGCGCCCACGATCCGGACCAGATCGCCCCGCTCTATCTGTTCTTTAAGGCTATACTTATTCATTCACCCTCTATCAACCAAACGCGGTTATTAAAAAAACGCCACAAAAAATAATGCTCGACCCCACAAACCGGACCCGGCCGTAGCTCTCGTGAAGAAACCAGATCCCATACAATACGCCGAACACGACGCTGATCTGCCGCAGTGAAACGATATAGGCGACCTTGGAGATGCGAAAGGCATACAAAATCAGGATATATGAAGAAAACTCAAGCAGGGCCGCCAGAACAATCCAGTATTTATCCCGGGCCAGCAGCTCAAAATACCTGTTGCGCCGCTCTTTTAAAAATAAAAGATAGATCAAAAACAAAAAACCGGAAAGGGCGAACATCAGATAAAAAAACAGGAACGGCTGCAGCATCAGCACCCCTTTTTTATCCACCACCGCGTAACAGGCCGAGGCAAAGGCCGTCAGAACCGCAAGGGCCATCACCCTGCGATCAATGCTGCGAATCATCTTATGAAAAGAAGAGAGGGTCAAGTCCTTCTGATGAATGATCAGCACCCCCAGGACCACCACCAGCACACCGGCCACCGCCGCCCATGAGGGGATTTCCCTTAAAAAAACAAGGCCCATCAAAAGAAGAAATATCGGCGAGGATCTGACGATCGGGTAGGTTAAGGACATATCCGCCAGCTCATAGGTCCGGCATAAAAAAACCTGATAAAAAAAATGCGCAAACGCGGAAACAACGATAAAAAACCATCCCCACGGGTCCACTGTATGCAAGGGATAAAAAATCAAAACAAAACTGAATAACACGGTAAAAATCAGGTGAATGTTTACATAGAAGATCACCTTGTCATCGCTTCTTTTTAAAAGCATGTTCCATAACGGATGGATGATTCCCGACAGGATCACCAGAATAAAGCTGACCTTTGTGATCATCTACACCAGTATCCTATCCTTTTCATCCCCTTTGAGGGGTCTCAAGGGGATTTCCATCCGTTTTGATTTTCATGTATCGCAAAATCCGGGTTTAATGTCAAGGCGTTATGAGAAAACAAGACATCTACTTAGGCTTTCCCTGCCTCTCCACGGCCGCGGTGGCCCGATGAAGCTCCTCGGCATCCGCAAGGTAATAATGGTTTAGAGAATTTAAGTTATCATCCAGCTCATAGATAAGGGGAATGCCGGTGGGTATATTGAGGCCCGCGATCTCCTGGTCCGGGATGTGATCCAGGTATTTGACCAGCCCCCTGAGGCTGTTGCCGTGGGCGGAGATGATGACGCGTCGGCCGGATCGAACAGCCGGCGCAATGGTGTCGTGCCAGTAGGGCAGAAACCGCTCAATGGTGTCCTTCAGGGATTCGGTGGTCGGCAGATCACCCGGCTTCAGGTCCGCATACCGGGGGTCGTTTCCGGGGTAGCGGGGGTCTGCGGGCTCCAGCGGGTCAGGCCGGACATCGTAGCTTCGCCGCCACAAATGAACCTGCTCCTCCCCGTATTTTTTTGCGGTTTCCGCCTTGTTTAAACCCTGAAGCGCTCCGTACATCCGCTCATTGAGCCGCCAGGAATAAAAGACCGGCACCCACATCAGGTCCATCTCGTCCAACACAATCCAGAGGGTGCGGATGGCCCGCTTGAGCACGGAAGTAAACGCCGCATCAAAGGAAAACCCGGCTTCCTTCAGGCGCCCCCCCGCAGACCGGGCCTCGGTCCTCCCCTGCTCCGTCAGATCCACATCCGTCCACCCGGTGAACCGGTTCTCCCGGTTCCATACGCTTTCCCCGTGCCGCAACAGGACTAACCGGTGCATGTCCGTCTCCTGATCAACGCATCGATCCATTGTATGACGCCGCTGGTCATTTCTTCTGCCGGTCCCTGTATTCGCAAACCGCCTGCTGCAGGGTCTGAGCGGCCAGAAAAGCGCAATGTTCATACTCCTCGGGAAGCCCGCCCAGGATGTTTAAAATCACATCGCCGCGGATTTCCAAAAGCTCTTCTAATCGCTTGCCCAGGGAGAGCTCCGCGGCATAGGAGCCGCAGACCACGCTCGGCCCGCATCCGTCCGCAAGAAATGACGCCGCTTCAACCCGACCGTCCTTGAACCTCAAAAACATCTCCATGGTATCGCCGCAGCTTCCGGTCATGCGGGCGTGTGCATCAGCCAGATCCATTCTCCCCATATATTTGGGTTCCCGCCAGCGGTTGTATACAATCTCCCCAAACTCCGCCCGGGTCTCTTCATACACCTGATCCTGAAGCTGTTGAACAAACTGATCAAATCCTTCGTCCATCCGTGTCCACTCCTTGCTACGCCATAGAAACCTTCTTTGGGTTCAGTCCCGTCATTACCCGATGGCAATCTGTCTCATTTTTTCATAATTGTCAACCCGATCCTTTAAGACCGTTTATCCTGCATATCGGTTCTTTTAAAATATTTTTACCACAGAGCGAACAGAGAAAAAAAAAGGAAAAATTTTTCTTCGTGTCCTTTGTGATCTCTGTAGTTCAATTTTCCATTTTTCAAACGGGAAACCATAAGCTTCTTAAAAAAATAAAGCAGCCGACACAAAAATATTTTTTTCTTGACTTTTTGAGCAATGATCAATAAATTGAACATCGTTCAATATTTAGCTTTGATTTTATACTCACCCGCCAATACAAGGAGGTTCTTATGTATGATTTTCTGCTGTCCCCTGAGGCCCGGGAGGTCAAAAAAGAGGCGAGACGGTTTGTCCGGGAAGAGATCACCGGCGACTTTCTGCGAAAAATGGATAAGGACGAAATCACCTATCCCAAGGAGTTTGTGGAAAAGCTGGCCGAAAGAAAACTCTTGGGCATTCGGTTTCCTGAAAAATACGGCGGACGCGGATTGAACTGGGTGGCCGAGGTGGCGGCCATCGAGGAGATCGGCTGCCTGGGCATGGCGCTCGGCTGCGCCTTTGTCATGCCGTCTATTGTCGGCGAGGCCTTGGACAAGTTCGGCACCGAGGAACAGAAGGAAAAATACCTAAAGCCCTACCTTGCCGGAAAACGGGTGGCCGCCGAGGCCCTGACCGAACCCCGGGGCGGCTCCGACTTTTTCGGCGCCATGACCCGGGCCGAGCTTCATGGAGACCACTTCATTTTAAACGGTCAGAAGCGGTTTGTGGTGGGCGCCCAGGGGGCGGATTTCTTTCTGGTCTACTGCCTGACCAACTCCGACCCGGCCGCGCACAAATACAACCGGCTCAGCCTCCTGATCGTGGACCGGGGGCCCGGTGTGGAAACCGAGTATCTGTATGGGCTCATGGGCTGCCGGGGAGGCGGAACCGGCCGGCTGGTGTTCAGGGATGTCAAGGTTCCCAAGGAAAACCTGGTGGGCGAGCTGCACGGCGGTGCCCTCTGCTTCCATCAGATGATGATCCCCGAGCGCCTGACCTCGGCAGGCGGATGCCTGGGGGTATGGGGCGCTCTGGATCTTGCGGTTCGGTATTCCAACCGCCGAAGGGCGTTTGGAAAGGAGATTCGAAAATACCAGGCGGTCAGCTTCAGGGTGGCGGACGCCATCACCCAGCTCGATGCGGCTCGAGGACTGACCTATATCGCGGCCCGGGCTGTGGATGAAAACTATCCCCGCATGCGCCGCCTGGTCAGCGAGGCCAAGCGCTGCGCCACGGAATCCGCATGGAACATCGTCAACAGCGCCATGCAGATCATGGGGGGCATCGGGTACACCGATGTCTATCCCATTGAACGGGCGGTTCGGGATACACGGCTGGGGATGATCTGGACCGGTACCAGCGAGATTATGAACCTGATGATCCAGCATGAATACTACAACGAAATCCTGGACCCCTCCTATGACCGGCGGCTGATGGAGGATGACGCCACAAACCCAGATGTCACCGAACGATGCTTCACCGATGAGGACATGGCGGCCGTGTTTGAAGGAAAAATCGACAACTGAAGGAAAACGGCTTGGCCAACAAAACCCTTCTTCAGCTCAAACAGAAAGAGCGCAAGGACCGGCGCAGGCTCATCCTCGATGCCGCCCAAACCCTTTTCGCCCGGAAAAACTTTCGGGAGGTGACCGTAAGGGAAATCGCAAGGACCGCGGATGTGAGCATCGGAACCATCTACAACTGCTATGCGGACATGACGGAGCTGTTTCTTGAAATTTTTTTAAACCACATCCAAAAAATCACGCGGATTCTGGATCAAGAGACCCGCAGCCATGCCCTGTCCCTGGACCGCCTCTGCAAAACCTATATTTCGTATCTGAATGAGAATATGACCTTCTACCAGATGATGGGACACTTTATGCTGGGCGGCAGCGTTTCCGAGGATGCCGCCCAAAAGCTCAATCAGACCACAAAACGCCTGATGGATCGTATCGAGGGCGTGCTGACATCGACGCAAACCCGAAAAATCCACAATCGGCTATCAGCCCACGCGCTTTTCTCAGCGCTAAACGGGATCATGATCAGCTACGCCCGGTATCCGGGAAAAACGCCCAAAGAGATAAAACGGCATACCCTTCGGCTGGCCGGTGTGGTGGCCCGGGTGTTCGGACAGTGAAAGCTGTGAAGGACAGGTAAAAACTATTGAATCGACTCAACCGGAGCGCTTTTTTTCTATGGCCGCGTTTAACCGGTCGATCCCTTTCAGGTACTCCCTGTAACGGGAAAGATAAAACGCCAGCGGCCTTGAAAAATTGGAACCGACGACCCCGTCGATAAACATCTGGCTGATCTCCCGTTCCATGTTTAAAATCGCCTGGGAGCGGATCAGGATGTGGCGCTCCTCAGGGGGCATCTCGCTCATGAGCTTGCCGAACGCGGTGCGGCTACGGGGCTGGTACATCCAGAAGTAAAGCAGGTCCAGGGCGTTGATGGTCATAATCCGGATCTGATGCCGGACGTCTTCGTCGCTTGAACGAAACCATTCGGAAGGCTGTTCCAGAAGGTCTGTGGGATCAGCCTCCGGAAAGTGCATATTCAGTCGGGCATACACCTCAAAAAACTGCGCAAGCCTATGACGGTAATCGTTCAACCGGTCTCGAATGTTTCTGGCCCGGTCCACCGTTCCCTCGATCACACCGGCCACACAATCCGAAGCGGTCTTGGAGATCACGGCCGCCCAGCTCTGCAATATGGTATTGACCTGGGCTGCGCCGAAAGCCGAAAGCAGGCTCCCGGCGGCAAGGTTTATTCCAAAAGCCACCGGAATCGAGAAGATGCTGCGGAAAAAATTGGCATAGGCAACGGTTTTCGGCAGTCCCCGATACAGGTTATGACTGGTCAGGTAAACCCCGTTGACCATCGCCATGACCGCGTACAGCTCCACCGGATGGGTGGCCGTGGTGATGCCGAATCCATAATCCAGCAGAAGGGTTTTGGTCAAAAAATCAAGCAGGGGAACCGAAAACCCGGTGAAAAACAGGGAGTCCGCCAGCCGGTCCCAGCTGACGTAATCCTTCCAGCGAAGCAGATGGGAACGCCCGATGCCGCCGCCGCCCATAACCGACTGAAGGATGTTGCGCAACCCGGTGATGGAAAACCAGATGAACGCGCCGAAATACATCAGCACCCACCAGTCATGGGTCAAGTAAAAGGTGAGAGAGGCGGGCACAAACCCGGCCAGTATCTTCAAAAAATTCTTCAGGCTGGATTGAAGATACCGCCATGGGAAAAGCAGGCGATGCGGTCCGGCCTGCGACGGATCCGGCAAGAATCCGTTGGTGCTGCCGGCCTGAACCCCGCCCAGGGTGAGGATGTTACCCTGAGCGACCATGCGCGTGAAATCTTCATGGGCGACCCATTCCCTTCGGCACTCCATCCCGGCGTGGGAAAACCCAGGAACCCGTCGCAGCCATTGATACACCCGAGCGGTTTTTTCCCCCATACCGGCGGCCGGTTTGCAGACCAGGCGCAGCGAGGTATCCACATAAAAGGGAAGGAAAAACCGAGGCGTTTCGGTCTGTTGGAAAATAGCCCGTTGTGCTCGGCCCGGAAGCGAGTCCATGACCGCAAGTCCCATACCGTGCATCCCGGGCCACTGCCCTGTGGAATCGCTGCCGATGCGCGGCCTCAAGGGCTTGATTTTGTACATATCCCTCAAGGACTCGATATCCGCTAATATTTTTCGAAACTTGGGAACACGGCCGCGAGCGGTCGGATCGGTATCTGCCTTCATCTTCTCGATGATGTCCAGAATGATCCGCTTGAGCTGGATCACGTTTCCGCTGTTGATGGCCTGTTGAAGCTGATGGATGGGAGGGATGTGTTGCACCTTGCCGTCGGAAAAATCCTTCAGGTTGAAAATCTCCAGGCGGGTGATTCTGCCGTTGCAGTCATAGAGGAGTTCAAGGACATCCTCCACCCTCAGGTTGCTCAGGTTTAAGGTGATGCGGTAGCCTGAATGGAGCTGCACCAGCCGGTCGACCAGCTTGCAAGGGGAAAGCCGCATCAGGGAAGGAAGGCTTTCCATTCCGCTTACCCGGTTGATATCCGGCACCGATGGGTTTTGCTCCGGCTTCAGGAACCGCTGGTAAACAGACTGGGGGTCAAATCGGTCCAGGCGTTCGATCGCCTCCTCGATCTCTCGACGTTCATCCGGGCCGGCCTTTGCATAACGTTGCCGCAACTGTGCCACCTTTTCTTCCATCAGGGGCAGCAGCCGGGAGTGAACAAACAGCGCCAGGTGCAGCAGCGAGGCCTGACCCATGCCGACAAAGGATAGAAATTCTTCGGGGTCCATCGCCGGCGGGTCGATACCGAGCTCCTCGGCGACGGCAAAACAATGCCGCCGGTTGAACTGATCCAGGATCGCCAGCACATAATCGGCCTGGTAATCCGAAACCGCCCTTCCCTCATCCATAAACGCCCGAACCGGTTCCCTGGAAAGAAAGCGAAGAAAATCCCTGGCGTCCGCAAACCCGCGCGGAACCCAGATCAATTGAACAAACCGGCCGTAAAAAGAAGCGGAAAATTCAATCCCGACCCAGACCGTGATCCCCATGATGGCGGCCGCTTCCATCAGCTCCGCTGCGGTTTCCGGCCGAATAAAATTGTAGTAAACCACCCGCAGCCGCCGAATCCCCTTGATCCATGCGTCCATGATCAGGTGGGTGGTGGACTTGCGCCCCTTGGTATTGGCGTCGTGCACATGGTCGTCAAAGGCCAGCTGGTTCCATTCCTCGGGCATTTCCAGAAGGCGGTAGCGCTTCAAATAGCTGCGTACGATGCGGGGCTTGCCGGAAGCCACGATCCGGAAATCATGGGCCAGCTTAAGCTGCCGGGAAGGGTCTCCGTGGGCCCGCACCAGGTCCTTCATGATTTCAATGAGCACCCGGGCGGTGTTTTTCTGAAGCCCCTGATCCGGGCCGCACAGCACCTCGTCCCGAAGCGCCCTTAAGGCATGCAGACGGTCCTCCATGCGGCCGCGTTCCAACGATTCCAAAAGATGGATGACCGCATAGGCGATGCGCAGGCCTTTGGTTTCCGCCATCTCCTTGATGCCGCGGGGATGAAAATAATGGAAAAACCGTCTTTGCGCCTCCAGGTGGGATTGCTCCCCTTCCAGCATGCGGTTTACAATCTCCAGCAGGTTGTAATCGCGCCGGTCAAAATATATAGTCAATCGACTGGGCATCACTGTACGATCCAAAAACAGGGTCTTCGGCGGCGATGCGGGTTTTCGATCATCCCGCCTTTTTATCCAATCTTTAACAGGGCTGACAGGAACTTGTCCATGAAAATCAACTAACCGGACGCCTTCCGGCCAGCTTCCACTCTTAGCAAACGACCTAAGCGGCCCGGCTTTACATACGGTTTATTTCCCCCATCCACTTGATAATTGACAGAGCTTCCGAATTTGGGTATTGAAACATTTCCCATGGGCGCTTGCCCGTGTGTTGACCAACGACCTTTTAACAGACAGAGGAAGACCCATGAAACTGACCGATGTGTTACCGATCGAGGAATGGTTGGCGCTTGAAAAGGATATTCACGAGCGGTCCGGCCTGAACGCAAGCGTGTTCGACATAGACGGCATCCGGATAACCGGGTATAAACAATGGGCGAACCAGCTCTGCCCGAAAATCAAGGCGGTGGACCGGGGACAGAGCTTTATCTGCGCCGTGGCCCAGATGAATATCGCCGAAGTGGCCCGACAGGCGAAAAAAGCGATTGTGGAGGAATGCGATGCCGGGCTGCTGAAACTGGTGGTGCCGATATTTGTAAATGACGAGTTTATCGGTTCTGCCGGGGCATGCGGGCTGATCCTGGATGACGGAGAGGTGGATTCGTTTATGGTCAACAAAACCGTCGGCCTGGAGGTCGAGGAAATCGAACGCCTGGCTAAGAATATTGGAAGCATCAGCTCTGAACAGGCGGAAGCCCTGGGCGCGTATATTCAACACCGGATCGATGACATCGTAACCGACTATCACCGGCGGCAGACGGCAAGCAAAAAATGAACGACCTCGCCGCAAGCAGCGGGGTGTCAGTATTTTGATTATGTCAACCTCATCGCAGCAAGCTGCGGGAAATTAATTTTCTTGGAATTCTGGTGACACTTTATATGGGAATTCCGGTGACACTTCAGGGAATTTTTATTTCCCTGATGCCGGGCGTCGACTTTATGCGCTCGAATCAATCAAGGTTTCACCGTCATGGCTTTACCGGTGCCAGTCATTTCCGGTAAGCCGGTTTCAACCCCTTGATCATGGGGTAACGCCGAATGTTTAGGGTCTTTAACGCGGCTTTTTCGGCCTGTGCGCTGGCGGCGATAATCGCGTCCGCAAGCCCCACGCCGTGGGACGCGCCGTAATCCCGCTTATAAAGACCCGCGGCCTTGGCGATTTCTGCCGTCACCGGAACCACATGAAAAAGGGAAACAAAATCCTCCAGAACGGTTTGCTCGTCGGGACCCCTGACCCCGGCAAACAGCTCCGCGACCACGATGGATGAAAGGATGATCCGAGCAGCATGGGCGTTGACAAAAGCCACGCCTTTTCCATTTCCCCGGAAAAAATCCACCAGCACATCGGTATCGGGAAGGATGAATTCTTCCATGATCACGTTCTGTCCATTTCCGTCCGGATTGACCTGAAATCCGGAAGATCCGTCCGTTTTTTCCAGATTCCGGCGGCCCTTTTCAGAATGGCCTTCCGGTGATGGTCTCCCGCCTGATCAACCAACCGGTCAACAGCCTCCCGAATCAGCTCGCTTTGTTTTTTGCCCGCGACTTTTGAGATGGCCGCAAGCGCATCCCGCTGACGTTGTGTAAGGTATATCTGCGTTCGAATCATGACGCCCCCTTTTTACTATACATCAACTATATACACCATCCTTTTAAGCGTCAAGCAGAAAACCGGACTTACCCTTTTGCATGGATCGGCGGCAGACTCACATCAAAAGGCCAGGTGACCATTCCTGAAAAAAAATAAGGAAATGTCTTAATGTCGGAGTTTCGGACAAAATCGAAACGATCCGGCTTCAAAACGGCAGAGTGTTGAGAAAGGCCCAAAGGGGTTTGTTAAAGCTCGCTTATCAACCCCTTGACCCGCTGCTCGATCTCATCGCGGATGGTCCGCATCTCCTGAATGGGTTTTCCGGTAGGATTAGGAATGTCCCAATCCCTGACGACCACCCCGGCCAAGTTCGGGCAGTCGCTTTCGCATCCTAGGGTAATGATCATCTCCGGCCGGGTTTCCGACAGCGCCTCTTCCATCAGGCGGGGGGTGCGAAACGCCACATCCAGCCCGGATTCAGCCATGGCCTTTTCCATGAGCGGATCGATATGCGCGGCGGGCGTGATCCCGGCGCTTTCCGCCTCAACCCGGTCCCCGGCGTAATACTGCATAAAGGCGCAGGCCATCTGGCTTCGGCAGGCGTTTTCAGAAGAGAGAAACAAAATCTTCTTGCGGCTGAACATGGGGCTAAGCCCCTCCACCTCGTTTCGAATGTCCCGTTTGGCTTCGGGACGGCTTTCGATGTCCCCGATATTTTCGACCTGCCGGTAGGTCAGGCTGCCGTAAAACCGCGCGCCTACAGCGTCAAAAAAATACCGGGCCGTGAGGGTCATCCCTTCAAATAGGGTCTTTCCCTTG
>DYLE01000043.1 GCA_020722245.1 Desulfonema limicola | reverse complement strand
TTGAGGTAAACAAGCCCCTTTTAGGGGCAAGACAAGGCCTGGTCCTCTGGGCCAGAATTTTTACTTAAAACGTTATTTGACAAGGCATCATGAAAATCGGACTGACATATGATTTAAGGTCTGAGTACCTGGCCATGGGATACAGCGAGGAGGAAACCGCCGAGTTCGACCGGGAGGACACCATCGCGGCCATTGAGAAGGCGTTGCGCTCCCTGGGGCATGAAACCGACCGGATCGGAAACGCCCGAAGGCTGACCGAACGCCTGGCGGCCGGGGACCGCTGGGAGCTTGTGTTTAATATCGCCGAAGGGTTGTCCGGCCTGTCCCGGGAATCCCAGGTGCCGGCGATCCTGGACCTCTATGACATCGCCTACACCTTTTCAGACCCGCTGGTCACCGGCCTCACCCTGCACAAGGGGATGACCAAACAGATCCTTTGCCAGGGCGGTTTTTTGACCGCGGATTTCGCCCTGGTATCCTCCGCCGAGGATGTCGAGGGGGTCTTGTTTGATCCCCCCTATTTTGTAAAACCGGTGGCCGAAGGCACCGGCAAAGGGATCAGCGAAAACTCCGTTGTCCGCGACCGGAAAAAACTTAAAAAAATCTGCGATCAGCTCCTTTCCCGGTTTCTTCAACCCGTGCTGGTGGAGCGGTTCCTGCCGGGACGGGAGTTCACCACCGGAATCCTCGGCACCGGAAAGGCCGCCGAGGTCCTGGGGACCCTGGAGGTCATCCTTCTTCCGGGAGCTGAGTCGGATGTGTATTCCTACCAGAACAAAAAAAATTACGAACGCGTTGTGCAATACCGGCTGGTAAAACCCAAAACGGATCCGGTGGTGGCGGCCGCCGAGGCCCTGGCCCTGGGTGCATGGCGGTATCTCGGCTGCCGGGACGCCGGCCGGATCGATCTTCGCTGCGACGCCTCGGGAAATCCCCATTTCATCGAGGTAAATCCGCTGGCCGGGCTGCATCCCAAGCATTCGGACCTGCCCATTATCTGCCGTCATTTGCATTTTCCCTATGTGCGCCTGATCGAGCGGATCGTGGAGTCCGCCTCGCTTCGCATTCATCCCCATCGGATGGAAAAAAAACAGCGTGCGCATCGCCATTCTTCATAACGCGGTGGGAGCGTCGGCCTTGCCGGACGAGCAGGACGTGCTGGTCCAGGCAAAGGCGGTTTCCCAAGCGCTGGACAGGCTCGGACATGAATCCTTTTGCCTGGCCTGTTCGCTCGATCTCTCGGCCCTGGCCCATGCGATCGATGAGAAAAAACCGGATATGGTTTTCAATCTGGTGGAATCCCTGGAGGGAAAGGGACAGCTCATCGGAATAGTTCCTTTTTTTCTCGATTCCCTGGGCATGCCGTACACGGGGTCTTCATCAGCGGCCATCCTGCTGACCTCCAACAAGATGTCGGCAAAAGAAAAAATGCGAGCAGCCGGGCTTGAAACCCCTGACTGGATCGGTCCCTATTCCAAAAAGGCAAGCCCCGACGACATAAAAGCCGATACTGAGCAACCGGTTGCAGGCCGATGGATCATCAAATCCGTCTGGGAGCATGCCTCCCTGGGTCTTGACAGCGATGGCCTGGTGCAGGCAGGCAGCCGGTCCGAGCTGATCCCCATTTTATGTCAACGGGCGCCGCTTTTAGGCGGAAGCTGTTTTGCCGAAGCCTATATCGACGGAAGGGAGTTTAACCTCTCCCTGCTGGCCGGTCCAAACGGCCCGGAGGCGCTGCCGCCCGCAGAGATCCTTTTTGAAGGGTACGCGGATGACCGGCCTCGCATCGTGGACTACCGGGCGAAATGGGATGAAACCTCCTTTGAATACCAGCATACCCTCAGACGGTTTGCGTATCCCCCCCAGGACCAGGGGCTGCTCGACCGGCTAAAGGCCTTGGCCCTGAAATGCTGGAAGGTGTTTGGAACTGGCGGTTACGCCCGGGTGGATTTCCGGGTGGACCGGCAAGAACGCCCCTATATCCTGGAGGTCAACGCCAACCCCTGCCTTTCTCCGGACGCAGGGTTTGCAGCAGCCTTAAAAGAGGCGGGCATACCTTTTGAGACGGCGGTGCAAAGGATCCTGGCCGATGCCCACCCGAAACAAAAGGCTTTGCTTTTCACACCGCCCACGACATCCCGGCCGAGGACTCCGGTTTCAGGAAAATTCCGGTATGATCCCATCCCTCAGGATGTTTCCGATATTCAGCGGATCATCGCAGCCACGGGTTTTTTCCGGGACGATGAAATCGATGTGGCTGTTGAGTTGGTGGAAGACCGGCTTTCAAAAAAAGAAAAAAGCGATTACTGCTTTGTCTTTTATCAGGACATGGAGCGGCTGATCGGGTACTGCTGTTACGGCCGGATCGCATGCACAACCCACAGCTGGGACCTTTACTGGATCGCGGTGGACCCCAAGTTTCAGCGTAAAGGCATCGGACGGCTTCTTCTTGAAAAGGCGGAAGACCTGATCCGGAATCAGGGCGGGGGAAAAATCTATATCGAGACCTCCTTTACCGAGAGGTACGCGACAACCCGTTTTTTTTATGAAAAGGCCGGATACCGACAGGATGCCGTCTTGGACGACTTCTACGCGCCGGGCGACGCCAAGGTGATCTATTGTAAAACCCTTTGGCCCTGCTGAGAACAGCGCCTGATCCGGATATCCCATCTTATTTAGAATGCCTTATCAGTCCAATAACCGCCATTGACTTCTGATCTGCTTTTATTGCTGACGGCTTTTCAAAGTTTCATCATCCGTAGCGATCGCAAGTTTTTTTATTGACACTATGAAGAAGAAATTTATAATTTGACGAATTATTCATTATTTATATTCTGACGTCATATTTATATCCAACATGGCTTGTTTAAGGGCCGGCGGAGGTCAGGGATTGAAAACCGGAAACCTTTCGAGAAGGGAAAGAGAAAGGCTCTGGCAGCGCAAGGAGATGCTTGCCGCGGCCCTTGCCCTTTTTTCGGAAAAAGGCTATCACAATGTTTCCATGCAGGAAATCGCGGCTGCAGCGGAATTTGCCATCGGCACCCTGTATAAGTTTTTTCAGAACAAGGAAGATTTATACAAGGCCCTGGTTCTGGAGCAGGCCGACCGGTTTGAAGCGGCCTTTCTGGCCGCCATAAAAGGACCGGGCGATGAGCTCGAAAAACTTAGAAGTTTTGTTCGGGTTCGAGGAGAAATGTGCAGAAACAACCTCCCCTTTGTTCGGCTGTTTCTGGCCGAAACCAAAGGCGCAAGCTACAATCTCAAGGCCGGCCTGGACGCCGAGATTCGCAGAAAGGTGGATGCCTTTCTGGAAAAGCTCGCCCGTGTCTTTGAGAGCGGAATGAAAAACGGGCGGTTTCAAAAAATCGCCGACCCCTACGCCCTGGCCGTGGCCCTGGACAGCGTCATTGACGCGTTTCTGCTGCTCTGGGTGGAGTCGCCCGAGCGCCATCCCTATCCGGAGGATCCGGATGTGATTCTCAATATTTTTTTCAAAGGATTGATAAACCCGTGACAACGCCTTCGGGTGGCATCACCAACAGGATTATTATTCATATTCGGGAGATCTTTGATGCGAGTAAACACCAACACGCGTAAACCATTTCGGCGGTTATGGCCGCCGGTGATTTTATCGGCTCTTTTAGGGCTTACCGGCTGTCAAAAAGGAGATGGCCAGCAGGCCATGCGAACAGCCCCTGTTCCGGAGGTGGGGATTGTGACCATCGCGCCCCAACAGGTCGAACTGACCAGCGAGCTGCCCGGCCGAACATCCGCTTTTCTGGTGGCCGAAATCAGGCCTCAGGTAAACGGCATTATCTTAAAAAGACAGTTTGAGGAAGGCGCAGATGTCAAGGCCGGCCAGCTGCTCTACCAGATCGACCCGGCTCCGTTTCAGGCGGCTTTGGATTCAGCCAAGGCATCTCTGGGCATGGCCCAGGCCAATCTGCCGTCCATAAAATCCAGGGCCGAAAGATACGAACAGCTTCTGGCCGACAAGGCGGTCAGCCAGCAGGACTACGACGACGCCGCCGCTGCCGTAAACCAGGTTCTGGCCGAGATCCAGTACTGGAAGGCGGCGGTGGAGACCGCCCGCATCAACCTGGCCTACACCCGGGTCACGGCCCCCATCTCCGGACGCATCGGCAAATCCAGCGTGACGGACGGCGCGATGGTGACGGCCTATCAGGCCATGCCCCTGGCCACCATTCAACAGCTTGACCCCATCTACGTGGACGTTACCCAGTCCTCCGCGGAGCTGCTGCGCTTCAAGCGCGACTTGGAATCCGGCCGGCTCAGCGCGGACCAGGAAGGAGTGAAAACAGTCCGCATTCTTCTGGAGGACGGGAGCCCGTATTCACTGGAAGGGACGCTGCAGTTCAGGGACATCACCGTGGACCCTTCCACCGGATCCTATAACCTGCGGATTGTGGTGCCGAACCCGGAGTTTCTGCTGCTGCCGGGGATGTTTGTGCGGGCCGTGGTCCAGGAGGGCGCGGCCTCGAATGCCATCCTCGCCCCCCAGCAGGGCGTCACCCGGAATTTCAAGGGCGAGGCCGTGGCCCTGGTGGTGGACGACGCCGGCACGGTTCAGCAACGGATTCTGTCGCTTGATCGCGCCATCGGCGACAAATGGCTCGTTTCGGCAGGGCTGTCCAGCGGAGACCGCCTGATCATCGAAGGCATGCTCAAAGTGCGTCCGGGCTCCTCGGTGAAGCCGGTGCCCATGGATGCGCCGCAGCCCGGATCGGCAAGCCCGAGCCCCACGCCACCGCCCACGGAATCGAAGTAACGGAGGACCGCGATGCTATCAAAGTTTTTCCTGGACCGGCCGGTCTTCGCCTGGGTCATCGCCATCATCATGATGATCGGCGGAGGGCTGGCCATCTACAACCTGCCTGTTTCCCAGTATCCGCCCATTGCGCCGCCGTCCATCGCCATAGACGCCTATTATCCTGGGGCATCGGCCGAAACCGTTGAAAACAGCGTGATTCAAATCATCGAGCAGAAAATGACCGGGTTCGACAAACTGCTCTATATGTCCGCCACCAGCGACGCCTCAGGGGCCGGAAGGATTGAGCTCACCTTCACCCCGGGCACCGATGCGGACCTGGCCTGGGCCCAGGTACAGAACAAGCTTCAGCTCGCCATGGCCAGCCTGCCGGACGTGGTGCAGCGCCAGGGGGTCAAGGTCAGCAAATCCACCCGGAACTGGCTGCTTGTCGTGGGGCTGACCTCGGAAGACGACAGCATGAACCAATTTGACCTGGCGGACTATGCTCAGGCCAATATTGAGCAGGTCCTGGCCCGGGTGCCGGGGGTGGGCGAGGTGGAGGTCTTCATGGCCCAGTATGCCATGCGGCTCTGGCTCAATCCGGACAGGCTGACCGATTACGGCATGACCATGGAGGATGTCATCGCCGGTATTCAGGCTTACAACGTCGAGGTTTCCGCGGGCCAGTTCGGCGGAGCCCCCGCCGTGCAAGGGCAACGGCTGAACGCTTCCATTATCGTCCAGAACCTGCTCAAGACCCCGGAGGAATTCGCCGCCATTCCCCTGCGCATCAATCCGGACGGCTCCATCGTCCGTGTCAGCGATGTGGGCTGGACCGAACTGGGCACTGAGCGCTACGGCACCAACGCCCTTTACAACGGCCATCCGGCGGCCGCCCTGGCCATCCGGCAGGCGGCCGGCGCCAACGCCCTGGATACGGCCGACGCCGTCAAGGCGAAGATGAAGGAGCTTTCCCGCTACTTCCCGCCCGGCATGAAGGTTATTTATCCTTACGACACCACGCCTTTTGTCAAGGTCGCCATTAAGGAGGTGGTCAAGACCCTGTTTGAGGCGATTCTCCTGGTTTTTCTGGTCATGTATCTTTTTATGGGAAACATTCGGGCCACCCTGATTCCGACCATCGCCATGCCGGTGGTGATCCTGGGAACCTTCGCCGTGCTGGGCATCTTCGGTTTTTCCATCAACATGCTCACCATGTTCGCCATGGTTCTCGCCATCGGCCTGCTGGTGGACGACGCCATTGTGGTGGTGGAAAACGTGGAACGGATCATGACCGAAGAGGGGATCTCCCCGCGGGAGGCCACGGCCAAATCCATGGAGGAGATCACCAGCGCCCTGATCGGCATCGGTCTGGTTCTGGCGGCGGTGTTCGGCCCCATGGCCTTTTTCGGAGGCTCCACCGGCGTCATCTACCGGCAGTTTTCCGTCACCGTGATTTCAGCCATGCTCCTTTCCGTGGTGGTGGCCCTGATTTTAAGCCCGGTGCTCTGCGCCTCGCTTCTCAAACCCGTACCCAAAGGGCATGAACCCGCGGATAACGCCTTTTTCCTGTTCCGGCCTTTTTTTAAAAGGTTTGACCGGGCGTTTTTCTGGAGCCGCGACAAATACCAGGTCCTGGTGGGAGGGGTTTTAACCCGAAAGCTTCGCTTTCTGTTCATCTATGTGCTGATCGTGGGAGCCCTGGTCTATCTGTTCCAGCGCATGCCCACGGCCTATCTGCCCAACGAAGACCAGGGCGTCATGTTCACCCAGGCCATGCTGCCGCCAGGGTCCACCCTGGAGCAGACCGACGCGGTCATGACTCAGATCCGCGACCATTTTTTAAAAGACGAAGCGGAAACCGTCAAATCTATTTTTACCATTGCCGGCCGGAGTTTTTCCGGAGCCGGGCAGAATTCGGGCATGGCCTTTATTCATCTTAAGGACTGGGAACTGCGCGACCGACCGGATATGAAACTTGACGCCGTGGTAGGCCGCGCTATGGCCAAATTCTCAAGAATCCGCAACGCCCGGGTATTTGCCTTTCCGCCGCCGGCGGTTGTTGAGTTGGGCCAGGCCGGAGGGTTTGATTTCCAGTTGCAGGATCGCGGAGGGCTGGGCCATACGGCGCTCATGGCGGCCCGCAACCAGTTGCTCGGCATGGCCGCGGCGGACGACCGGTTGACAAAAGTCCGGCCCAACGGCCTGGAAGACGTGCCGCAGTATCATATCGACGTGGATTGGGAAAAAGCCGGCGCCCTGGGGGTGCCCATCAACTCCATTCACAACACCATCTCCGCGGCCTTCGGCAGCGCCTATGTAAACGATTTTATCCAGGGCGGACGGGTCAAGCGGGTCTATGTGCAGGCCGATGCCCCTTACCGCATGCTTCCGGAGGACCTGGACAACCTTTATGTCCGTAACGCTTCGGGAACGATGACGCCCTTGAGCGCCTTCGCCTCAGGGTACTGGTTTTATGGATCTCCGCGGCTGGAGCGGTTCAACAGTTTTCCCTCCCTGAACATCTGGGGGGAACCGCCGCCCGGAAAAAGTTCGGGAGAGGCCATGACCGCCATGGAAGAAATCGTCTCAAAACTGCCCCGGGGCATCGGCTTTGACTGGACCGGAATCTCTTACCAGGAGCGCATGGCCAAGTCCCAGACCGGACTGCTGTATGCCTTTTCCATGATCGTGATTTTTCTGTCCCTGGCCGCCCTTTATGAAAGCTGGACCGTTCCCATCTCCGTCATGCTGACCCTCCCCCTGGGGGTGATCGGCGGGGTGGCGGCCTCCATGCTGCGGGGATTCCCGAATGACGTGTATTTTCAGATTGGCATGCTGACGGTGCTGGGGCTCACCACCAAAAACGCCATTCTGATCGTTCAATTCGCCATCATTCGCGTCAAATCGGGCATGGGGCTGGTGGAGGCCACCCTGGAGGGCGCCAAACTCAGGCTTCGGCCCATCGTCATGACCTCCCTGGCTTTCGGGTTCGGGGTGCTCCCCCTGGCCCTGGCCACCGGCGCCGGAGCAGGCGCCCAGACCGCCATCGGCACCGGGGTTCTGGGAGGAATGGTGACCGCCACATTTTTGGCGATTTTCTTTATTCCCCTTTTTTATATGATGGTGGTTCAGGTGTTTGGAAAAAAGAAAAAACCTCAACGCTTTGTTTCGAACGACATGACTTCTTCGGAGGCGCGGTAACATGACCCGCAAACTATTTTTCATTATTGCAATCACGGTCATCCTTTGTATCGGCTGCACCATGATCCCCAAATACAACCGGCCCGAATCCCCGGTTCCGGAAACCTGGCCCGAGGGACCGGCCTATGGTGAAACCCAAGGCGAATCCACCGCACCCCTGGCCGGGGATCTGGGCTGGCGGGATTTCTTTACGGATCCCCGGCTTCAAAAACTCATTGACATCGCGCTGGAAAACAACCGGGATCTGCGGGTCGCCGCCTTGAACGTGGAGCGAACCCGGGCCATGTACCGGATTGCCCGCAGCGAGCTGCTGCCGATCATCAACGCAAACGCAGGCGGCAGCCGGGAAGAGGTACCCGCCTCCACCTTCGGCGATATCGGCTGGGACCTCGGTTCGATCATGATGGAGAGATACGACGTCAATGTGGGAATCAATTCATGGGAAATCGACTTTTTCGGCCGCATCCGCAGCTTGAAACAGCGGGCTCTGGAGGAATACTTCGCCACCGAGGAAGCCCGGCGCAGCGCCCAGATCCTGCTGATCTCCGAAATCGCCAATGCCTGGCTGGCCCTGGCCGCAGACCAGGAAAACCTGGATCTGGCCCACGCCACCCTGGAAACCCGGCAGGCCGCCTATAATCTGATCCGGCGGCGCTATGAAGTCGGGCTGGCTACCGAGCTGGAGCTTCGCCAGGTTCAAACCCAGGTGGACGCGGCCCGGGTGGATGCGGCGAAATTTGCCGAACTGGTGGCCATGGATGAGAACGCCTTAAATTTTCTCGCCGGAACCTCGGTACCCGAAAAGTTATATCCCCGATCCCTGACCGGCATCGGCCCCATGCAACCGATTTTTGCAGGGACCCCCTCAGATGTGCTTTTGAACCGTCCGGATATCCTTCAGGCCGAGCGCGCCCTCAAGGCCGCCTATGCCAATATCGGGGCGGCCCGGGCCGTGTTTTTTCCCCGCATTTCCCTGACAACAGCCTATGGGACCGCGAGCGACGAGTTGGGGAACCTTTTTGAAGCCGGCACGCGCACCTGGAATATAGGCTCCCAGGCCACCCTGCCGATATTTGACCCCCGCATCTGGTCGGCCTTGAAGGTCACCAAGGTGGAACGGGAGATCGCCCTGACACAGTATGAACGGACGATTCAGGCGGCGTTCAGGGAGGTGGCCGATGCGCTCGCCCAGAAAGGAACCCTGGGGGATCAGATGGCCGCCCAGAAATCCCTGGTGGAGGCCACCGCGGAAGCCTACCGGCTTTCCCAAATGCGGTATGAAAAAGGAACCGATATCTATTTAAACGTGCTGGATGCGCAGCGCTCCCTGTACGCGGCGCAGCAGGGGCTGATCTCCATTCGCCTGGCGGATCTCGCCAACCAGGTGCGGCTCTACGCGGTGATGGGCGGCGGAGGGGATCCGGCTTTGGCCGGCAATGACAACGGACCCGGCGCAAAGAAAAATGCGTTGGACTGAAAACAGGGTCACGGCCTGTCTTCTTCTTATTTTCCCATGCCGGTGATTTGCTTTTTCTGTTGGTTCTTTTTTTTGATGAGGGTTTCCACAAACAACGGCCTGCCGGTGAAAACATCCTGCCGGGTGTAGTAAAATAGGGTGGCCATGGTGGAGGGGGTGGGGGTGAACACCTGAACCTGCCGCGGGGTGAATTTTAAAAACCGCTCAATAAAGCGATGCAGCGCCGCCATGTCGCTTTCCGTGCATCCGGGATAGGCGGCCATGAAATAGCAGCTCAGGTATTGCCTCTTTTTAAGCCCCTGGTTCATGCGCGCATAGGCCTCAATAAACCTTTGCGTATAACCCTGTCGGGTTTTCCCATCAGGCGCAGCACATGGTCCTGGGAATGCTCCGGCGCGATCTTGAGCTGTCCGGAAACATGATGGGTCATGATCTCCTTGAGATACGCCATGCCGTATTGTTTATCCTGAAGAACCAGGTCGTGCCGGACCCCGGACCCGATAAACACCTTTTTGATGCCGGGTATTTCGCGGATCTTTCTTAAAAGCGCAATCTGCCGCTGATGACCAATATCCAGAAGTTTGCAGGCCGCGGGCACAAGACAGGCCTTTTCCCGGCAGACCCCTCGGGTTTCAGCGCGTTTGCAGGACATGCCGTACATGTTGGCCGTGGGTCCGCCCAGGTCCGGAATAATCCCTTTAAAATCAGGATGCCGGGTCAATTTTTCGGCTTCTCGCAGGATGGAGGCTTCGGTCCGGCTGACCACCCTGCGGCCTTCATGAACGGCAATGGCGCAGAAATGGCATCCGCCGAAGCACCCCCGATGGGAGGCTATAGAAAAAGCGATGGTGTGCATCGCCCGCACCTCGCCGGCCTCCTGATGCAGGGGATGCACCCTTCGCTCATAGTCCAGCTCATAAATCCGGTCCAGATCCTCGGGGGCAGGATACGGCCGGGGCGGGTTCTGAACCAGGTAGCGGGTGTCCTGTTTCTGATAAAGCCCGCGGGCGCTCTCCGGATCGCAGTTGTCGTAAAATACGCGAAACATGTGAGCAAAGGCGTCCTTGTCTTTGGCGACGGTTTCATGGGACGGCAGGCCGATGTAATCCTGGGGCGGCGTTGTGGATATAAAGCAGAGACCTCGAATACCGGTCACCGGCTGGCGACGGGAAAGCCGCTCGGCCAGGTCCATCACCGTGGCTTCGCCCATGCCGTAGACCAGAAAATCTGCCTTTGCATCAAACAGGATGGAACGCCGCACGGAATCCGACCAGAGATCATAGTGGGAAATGCGGCGCAGGCTGGCCTCTATACCGCCCAGCACAATGGGTGTGGTGTTCTTAAAATGCCGGCGGATCAGGTTGGTATAGGCAATGCACGCCCGGTCCGGCCGCCGCGTGTTTTTTCCGCCCGCGGTGAGATCGTCTGATCTGCGGCGTTTCTGACCGGCCGTGTAGTTGGCGACCATGGAGTCCATGCAACCGGCGGTAACCCCCCAGAAGAGCTCGGGTTCGCCAAACCGCAGGATATCCTTGTCGCTTAAAACATCCGGCTGAGGGATGATCCCCACCCGGAAGCCAGCCGCCATAAGGGTTTTCCCGATCAGCGCCACGCCGATGTGCGGCGCATCAATATAGCTGTCGCCGGTGACCAGAATCACATCAAGCCGGCGCCAGCCCAGGGCCGCCGCCTCTTTTCGGGTTGCGGGAATAAACATTTTAAGATAGATCTTCTCCGGTGGGTTGCAACAGGGGGCATTATGGCATAAACAGAGGCTTTGCCACAACGGATATTCCCGGATGCCACAAGGCACGACAGGAGACCGCCTTTAATGAAAAATGAAAACACCCCGATCATTGTCGGTGCGGGCCAGTATACCCCGCCTAAGGACCAAAAACGGCCCCGGCACCCCCTGGAGTTGATGAAAACCGCCGGCGAAATGGCGATTCAGGATGCCGGGGCAAAACCGATTCGAGAAAAAATAGACGCCCTTTTTGTGGTCAATCTGTTTTCCTGGTCCTACGCGGATATCTGTCAGGAGCTTTCCGGACTGCTGAACCTCTTTCCCCGAAACACCCTGTATTCCCGCATCGGCGGGAACATGCCCCAGGCGCTGATCAACAAGGCCGCCCAAGAGATTTATGCGGGGAGGCACCGGGCCGTCATGATCGCCGGTGGCGAAGCCGGATATTCCTTAAAACAGGCCGCCGGAAAAGAGGCTTCCCTGAACTGGCCCCCCAGGCAGACGCCCGTTCGGGCCGATTCGGATCCCTGCCAAGCCTTCACGGAATATGAGATGCTTTATGATATTTTTGCGCCGGCCTATGCCTACGCCTTTTTTGAAAACGCCCTGCGGGCCGCTCAGGGCTGGCCCATCCCGTTTCATCGCAAGCAGTTAAGCCGGCTGTGCGAAGGCTTAAACCGGGTGGCCGTCAAAAACCCTCACAGCTGGTCTAAAAAATCCTTGACCGCGGATGACATTCTTACCCCGTCTTCCCATAACCGGTTTACGGCCTTTCCCTATACCCTGAGGATGAACGCCAATATTCATGTGGACATGGCCGCGGCGGTCATTCTTACCAGCATCAAGGAGGCTTCGGCCATGGGGATTGATCCGGCAGCCTGGGTGTATCCCATGGGCGGAGCAGGATTGAACAACATCTGGCATGTCACCCAAAGGCCCAGCCTCCATGACTCGCCCGCCATGAAGCCCTGTGCGGACCTGGCTCTGGCCCAGGCCGGTTGCAGCCTGGCGGATATCGGCGGTTTTGACCTATACAGCTGTTTTCCCTGGTCCGTGGAAACCGCCTGCCTGGCGCTCGGGCTTTCACCCTATGATCCCCGGGGTCTGACCGTGACCGGCGGCCTGCCGTATTTCGGCGGACCGGGAAACAACTATGCCCTTCATGCGATCGCGACCCTGGCCCACCGGATTCGAAAGCAAAGGTCGCTTCTGGGCCTGATCACGGCCATGGGATGGTACAACACCAAGATAGCGGTCGGGGTGTATGGGGCCGAGGCTCCTGAAAAACCCTGGATCGAAACCGATCTGTCTAAAATTCAACAAGAGCTGATCAAAAACGAGCTGCCGCCTCCGGTGCTTCAGCCGGACGGCCGGCTGACCATTGAAAGCTATATCATCTGCCATGACCGGCAAGGCGCGCCCGAGCACGGCACGGTCATTGGCCGCCTGCCGGACAAAAGCCGGGCACTGGCGGTCATGGACGCCGGCCCGGGACAACTGGCGGATCTGGAAACCCAGGAGCTCATCGGAAGAACGGGAAGGGTGCGCCACGACTTAAGCACCGGAAGAAACCTATTTAATTTTTAGGTTGACCTTCTGCACGCAGGGTTTCAACAGCCGGGTTCCGCCGCCCAGGCTGACGATTTTCAAGGCCTCCTCGGGCCGGGTGACCAGAACCCCGGAAAGAAGGGTGATGGGAGTTTCGGCAAACACCTCCGGCAGAAGGGGGGTGGAGGCGCCCAGCAGAACCACCTCCCGGCAGTTTTGCGCGGCGACCAGAAGCTCCTCTATGGTGTGGTTGATGAGGGACGTGGCCGTGATAACAGCCACCTGGCAGTCGCCAAGCCGCGCGCGGGCCTCGCTCGCAGGAAGAAGGTTTTTCCCCGCCGAGGCGACCTGCTCGAAAATCAGAAGCTCTCCGGCTTTTTTTTGAATCGGCTGCACCAGGGGTGGAAAATATCCCACCATCCCCACCCGGTCGCTCGGCAAAATGGAGACCGCTTCCAGAATATCGCCAGGAATGTGGCCGGTGATAGGGCGGTTGGAAAGGGCGTTGACCGCCGCCAGACCCACGGCCGCTTCAATGCTGTTTTCCGAGGTCAGACCCTGGACCAGGGTGAAGGCCGAATCCGGTTGCAAAAGCCGGCGGCCGTCGAACCGGGTGCAGTGGGCCTGAAGGTCCTTAAACAGGGTGGCGGCAAACCCTGTGCCGCCGTCATCCAGCCGGACCGCGATATACCCCAAGCCGATGCGGATATCCGAAACCCCGGTGCGTTGCGCCGCCTCGCGCACCGCTTCGATGATGGCCTCATACAGGCTGCCTGTTTTAAAGCTCATGCGAACGGCTGTTTTTTCAATCATCAGTCACCGTAAACAATCAGTTTCCGACGGGTATAGATCCCCAGCAAAAAACTGATGGTCTGCTCATCCATGCAGGTGATATGCGTGATCCCGGCTTCCTCGGCCGCGGACGAAATCCGGTCCGCGCTCCATTCCACGGTCACATCGTAGCCGCTCACCGGTTCCCGAAAGCGGTGTTGCTCTAAAACGCATTGTTTGCTCCCCACCGGGGTGTTGTTAAAATCCGGAGAATACGGAAGGATCACATGGGTGTAGAGGATTCCGGAACCGGGCAGGGAACAGCCGCAAGCCCACAGGAATAGGAAAACCAAAAAAAAATATTTACTCACCGTAAACCACCGTGGTGACCCGGGTGTAAATGCCGAATAAAATAACCAGGGACTCAAAGTCCGCATGGGTGATGGTGGTGATTTTGCCTTGCTCGGCGGCCGCCTTTGTGCCGCCGTCGCCCCAGGCGACCAGCCAGAGCACCGAATGGGTGTGGGCTTTTCCGATTTTCGAACCCAGAACCGTATGGTCGAAATCCGTATCCAGCGGTCCCTGAACATGGCTGTAGGCGCAGCCCGCTGATAAAACAGCCAAAAACAACAAAGCCAGCAATCCCCTCCGTATTTTTTTATTCACCCATGCGCTCCTTCTTTTAGGTATAAACAATTATCACTACATCGTAACATTTATGTTATAAAATTTGGCCCGTTTGACCCGTTTTTTTCGATGCGATTGAT
>DYLE01000042.1 GCA_020722245.1 Desulfonema limicola | reverse complement strand
ATCCGGATATTCGTGAGATAGGCGCGGCGGTCAATGGCGGAAGCTTCGCGTTTGATGGGATCAACGCCAACGTGTACATGGCGGTCTGCGATTTTGCAAGCCCTGTGGAAACCTACGAGCTGGAACTGCTCAACCTCATCAACCAGCTTCGGGCCGACCCCTTGCCCGTGTTGCTGGAATACGGTATTGACGCGGATCCGGAAGCCTTTCCCGAGATGGGGACCCTTTTTTCCCATGGCCTGCCGCCCTTGGCGTATGACCCGTCGCTGTATGCGGCCGCAGACACGCTGGTAGCGGATATGTTTGAAAACGAGCATTTTACGGAGACCACGGCCGACGGCAGAACCCTGGAAGACCGGGCAGGTGAAGCCGGATACGGGGAGGCGGGCTGGCTTGATGAATCCAGGATTCGTCTATTTACCTGCAATGAAATGATATCGCCTGCCGACACCGTTGAACGGATGTTCGAATACCTGCTTAAAAAGGCGTTTTATCCAGTTCCAACAAAGAGGACTTATCCCATGCTCAGCCCTTGGGCAAAGGACTGCGGCCCCCGCATCATGGCCGGAGAATCTGAGGCGCTGGGGGGAATTTGCGGGGATCATCTGCATCTTCTGGTGGCTGACTTCGGCGCTCGTTTGAAGATTCAGGAACCGGAAACACCCGGGCGGTTGATCGGTCTGGTGTATGAAGACATCAATGCAAATGGATTGTATGATGCCGGGGAAGGGCTGTCCGGCGTTGAAATCACTGTGGATCTGGGCGAGGATTCGGAGATCTTTTGTTGCCAAGTCACCAATCCGGCCGGAGGGTTTTTTATGAATCTGCCCCCTGGGCTTTACCGGGTTTATGCGCAGGTTCAGACGGAACGTTTTTCTGACTGGGTGCTCATCGAATCCGCTGCTGCCGCATGGAAGCCCTTGAAGGTAGAGGCGGTTACTATTGAAGATTCCGGAGTTTAACTGACCTTGAGTGTGATCCATGGGCCCCTGTCTGTGGGCAAAATAGCCTTGACAGGCAGGTTGTTTACGGGTAAACATAGACAAACCAATTTCCAGGGTCATTGTTTGTAAATCAACCATAAAAAACAATCTTGAGTTTAAAAAGGAGGTGATACGCAGGCGCTGTTTATGGAAAAAAGAAGAATCGACGAAGGAATCGAAATGGAAAAAAATGAATGCGCCGAAACCCAAAACCCAACTTTTATGGAAAAACTTAGAAATCTTGTTGAAAACCTAAACCCTAAATAATCTGGAGGAAAAAAAGAATGAAAAAAGCGATTACGATTTTGGCGGCCTGTATGCTGGTATTCTCATTTGCCGGTATGGTGTCTGCCCAGTGCGTGACCTGCGAAACCGACCCCGGACACATCAACCGGGGATGTGTCGATGTTCCAGAGCAGGGGTCCTGCACAACAACTCCCTTTGACTATGAGGATTTCGGTATTTGTAGCGAACAGAGGAACTCTTACTGCGAGAGCGCCGAGAAAGGTGATCTTCATCGTGCACTTATCCAGATCTGTGAGTGCATTCCGGATCCTTTTTCGGACGTGTTGGAAGGTGAGGTGTTTGATATCGGCCTGACCATTCTAGTGGATAAGAAGGACGGCAACGGACCTGTCGAGGGAAATAACGGCGTGTACTGGGCCCAGGATGTGAACGCGGGTCGCGTGGGCATTCGTATGCAGACCTTTGCCAATCAAGGCGCTGCATGCTCAAATGAAGAATGCGTTCCCAACGCGGCTTTCAGAGGACAGTTTGAGTATCTGCTGGCCGATGGCACCACCACCGATGAGCTCCCCTATACCGGCACAGAGTGCGATGTGCCTTCGGAACAGGAAATTGTCGCAATCATGCCGGTTCTCAATCAGCAGGGCCCACACGGTTATAGAGTTACCGAAAATGACGCCGTTACCAACGCCAGCGTATGGTGGATCGATATCCCCATGATGCGTGTGGATCAAAACATCACCCAGGCCGGCTGGGATGTGTATGCGGAAATCTGCCTTTATGAATCATTAGATACCGGCGGCGTCTGCGGCGCCTGCGAAGGCTGCTGCTGCCTGATCAAGATCGGCACCCTCTGCTGCGTGGATACCCTGGAGGAGTGCGAAGATACCTTGATTTTCCCCTACCTGGGAAGAACCGACGGGGCTTGGTGGAACGGCATCGCGGTAACCAACCTGGGCAGTGTGTCCGGTACGGCATCGGTCACCCTGTATGAAAACGACGGCAACGTGTTCACCGGAACGGTTACCATAGCTGGCAACTCCACAAGGGTCATTGATCCGAATGCCGACCTGAGCGGAAGCGGAACCATCGGCGATGAGAAGGGTTATGCGGTTGTCGTCACGGACGGGTTTGCCGCCTCTGGTTTTGCCATGATGGCCAAGGAAGCAAACGGCGTATCCATGGGCTATCTGGCGGAAAAGGTGATCAACTGCAATAGCTGCACCAGCCTTCAAGTGAAAACTTGTCGTTAACTGGAGCGGGCTGGAGGTTACTTGCATTTGTAAGCAACTTTGAATTTTTTAGATAGAATCCGATTCGGGGAAAGGGGTTAGCCTCTTTCCCCGAATTTTTTCAAAATCCCCCATGCCGCTTTAACCGGAGCAGTAAAAGTGAAGTTGTCTTTTTTGTATAAAACCTTTTTTGTAACAGTTCTTGTGGTGCTGGTTTTTTCAAACAGCGGATTTGGGCTTGACGTGTATCAGCCTGAATCCCAGGTTCAGCTCGTCACGGAAATAACGGGCGAAGGCCCGGCAGGCGGCAAGCCGGTCCTTATTTCCAGCATCGTCGGGCCTGTTCAACACATCGATGATAAGTCCTACATCGAATTTTTTAATTCCAATACCGGCGCCCTTTTCGGCAGTTTGAGCTTTTCGCTGACCGGTACAGTCTCCTGGGATGGAAAAGGGGTAGTTGCAAAGCCGTTTCAGGCCGAGCATTTGCTTATTATCCCTGGTTTTTCCATTCCGGCGGATGTCCTGCCTGTCTTCCGGGTGCTGGCCTCCGACGAACCCCTTGTCTTTGAACTTAAGAGCCAGGCCGGCGGCCGAAGTTTTATCCATCGCATTCAGATTTCATCCCGTATGGTGAGCAGAGAAGAAGCGGTTCAAAACCACTGGATTAAAAAAGATATCGGCATCGCTTCAGCGCTGTACATGATCGAGGCCGTTGATCTGCAAACCGGCGGTATGGTTGTCAAACAGCTCTGGGAACCTGACAGCGCCTGGTGGCTGTATGAGCAGACCCCGTTGCGCCGCTCCTGGCGCATTAAATAGGATCCGGTCAGCAGGTTTTTCATAAGAATATAAACGGATAAGGAAGGCATGGTGTTTCGGCGTTTTTCAGGCGTAGTCGGCTTTTTATTTCTGATGTTGTTTTTCCTATCTTTCAGGGCCTATGCTGCCCGGGACTCCGGTCAGGCGGCGTCCATCCCCTGGTCGGGCTACTGGTGGCCGTTTGCCTATGGCGGGCTTGCCACCGGATTCGATTACCGCGGCCATCCGGCTCCCCTTGAAAAATACCTGATGCTGACTACCGGCGGCAGCTCCGGGTCCGCCGTTGACTGGTACAAAGCGCATTATTATGATCCGGATGCGGAGTCCTGGTGGGGGTTATGCCCGGCCTTTGCTCGAGCGGCTATAATCGAAGCCTATCCTGTATTCCCCTCATCGGAGGAGAATATTGTTTTTCGGGTGGGGGATAAAAAGGGGTTGCTTACCCTCTGTCATGATGACCCCTCCGGAGTGGTGTATTCGAATGAAAACCCCTTGACGCCCATGGCGTTTCATTACTGGTTGCTCTACTATATCGGGGATCTGCACAAGGCCTTTACCGCCGATCTGAGCTTGGGAACAGAGGTCTGGTATTTTCCGGTGTATGGATACGAGATGGAATCCTTCCCGTCGGGTTTGACAGAATATGTTTCGGTCACGATTTATTATGCGGATGATCATGTGCCGCCTGATTACATGGGAACCTTCCAGCGCCAAAAAACCTATACCTACGAACTTTACCTGGATGCTTCATCTAATATCGTCGGCGGCAGCTGGACCGAAGCCAGTGAGTCGGATCATCCGGATACATTGGCATTTAAAGAGGTTATAGGAGCATTAAACCCTTACCTTGATTGTGAAAAAATCCGTGCCATCGCCCGGTCTAAGGATGATCACCTGGAAACGCCGGATAATGCGCCGACCCGCCTTCTGCCCGGTACCCATAACCTGGTGCTGCTCAATGAGGATGTTTATACCCTGGAGGGGAAACCCGGAGACATGGTCATGCTGGAAATAACCCGGCAGGAGGGCTCGGCCCAGGAAATGCGAATCGAAATCTTAGATAACGAGGGCGCCGTGGTTGGAGAGGATATTTTATCGCAAAGCGGATCATCGGTAGAATTCCAACTGGATCTGGAAAACCCGCCCTATTCGGTTTTTATTTCCCAGGATGATTATGAACTTGACCCCAATATCTACTCCCTGACCCTGGATGTTCAGACCGCCCATGTCCGTCATGTGCCCTATGTTCCGAAAAACGGGCCCTGGTCCGGATTTGCCCTAACCAACGGATCGGATGGACAGGCCGCCGAGGTCATGATGGTCACAGCCGAGGATGAAGGCAGGCCTCTGCATACGGTACTTGGCCCCCTGAATCTGGGGCCGGGTCAACGGTACCTGGTGAATTTTTCCGACCTGCCGGTGCGCCTGCATGAATACGCCCAAACCGATTCCTTAAAACTGATCTCCTCTGGGGCGGTTGAGATGGTCAACCTGTTTGCTAATGTCGGCGGACCCATGGCCGGGTTCAGCGGTGATGCCCAGGTTTCCGATCGTCTGATTATTTCCGATGCATATGATAATGATCCCTGGGATCCTGCCTATATGATGGGAGCGGTGATAAATGAGTCCTTTGCGGATACAGAGGTTGTCTGCGATGTTCATTCGGCTGAAGGCCGGTTGATGCGCACCATTACTCAGAATATTTCAGCCCGCGGCGTGATGCAGGTCCGGCCCGGGCTTTCTCCTTTTTCTACATTGCCGGACGGCGGCTGGATGGAGGTTTATGCGGATGCTTCCCCAGCGGAGCTTACAGGGTATCAGTACCTTAAAACCGATGAAGGCGGGTCGCACGCCCTTGATACCACTTATGCCCTGCCGGTAGTATCCGGTGTTCTGTATGTCCAGCATGTCACCCCGCCTGTCGGGCCCTGGCAAACCTTGCTGACTTTGATCAACCCCAATGCAGAGGACAATCCGGTAACCATTCATCCTGCCCGAAACGGCGAAAAGACCGCAAACGATGCAACCCTTGACCTGGCGCCTTTTGAAAAGCGGATCATCAATGTTTCCGAAGAATTTGAAGAAGCGGCGCGGGAATCCATTTTGGAAATATCCGGCAGGTATCCCTTAGCCGGGCAGGTAAGGTATCAAGCGGACAAGGGCGATGGCGTATCTTATCCCCTTTTGAATTCAGATTCATTCAAAATGGAAATGATCATGCCCCATGCAGCTTACAATAACGGCCGGTGGTATACGGGCGTTGGGGTGTGCAATCCCAATTCCTCTACTGTTTCGGTTCTGATCACCCCCCATGATCAGGACGGACAGGCCATGGCAGCAGCAGAACAGGGTCTTGTCATCGATCCCGGCGCTTACAAGGTCTTCACCGTGTATGAGATGTTCCCCGATGATGCGGCGGATATTTCTTTTTTAAAGATACGTTGCATGGATGTGAATACCGCAGGGATCGGCGGGTTTTATCTTTATGGAAACGCAGCCGCCCAGAACCTTGAACCCCGCAGGCTGGTCAGCGGCGGCAACATGTAGGACAAGGATCAATTCTTGAGTAAAGGGGAGAACCAAAAAATGAAAAAAAGCAGCGCGGGAGTAAAATTTTTGATTTTAATGGTTGTGGGGTTTTTTTTCATGGGTGGATGTCGGAGTCTGTCCTTTAAACCGCCTGAACAGGTTTTGAGGGATAGGGTTACCTCCATGATGGCCGCAAGGGTCAATCAGGATTGGGCCAAGGTGTATAACTACCTGGATCCGGACTATAAAACTCAGGTATCCAAAAAAGAGTTTGCGGGTATGGATAGAAATGCGAGGTATTCGGATGTTTCGATCGAGTCTGTGAAAATCGCCGATTCAGGCGAACAGGCTGTTGTTGTTGTTCAATATGATTGGGTTTTGCCGTTATTTGAGGTTCCGGATCACCGTGAGACCCAGGACTGGATCAAGATCGGAGGCAAATGGTATTTTAAAATGAAGACGGATGGCGTTATGGAGAAAGATTGATTGGGATGGGGCGTTGTTTAGATGCATGGAGTCGGGAAAATAGGTTCCGGCAATGGATATGGATTTAAAAACCACAAAAAAACTCCCCAGTTTTTTTATCCTGGGGGCGGCCCGATGCGGAACCTCTTCTTTGTACCAGTACCTCAAGCAGCATCCGAACATCTACATGTCGCCGGTCAAAGAGCCCTGTTTTTTCTGTGAAACCTTTCAGGTCATCAAGAACCCGGTCGAATACGCCCGCCTGTTTGAGGCCTCTCAAAACCAGGCGCAGATCGGGGAGGCCTCCCATGTGTATCTCACCAACCCGGCCTCGGCAGGGACACTTCGGAATTTTTTCCCAAAGGCCAAATTTGTCTTGATACTCCGGCATCCGGCCGATCGCGCCTATTCCCTGTATCACCAGATGCGCCGGTGGGGGTATGAAACCATCACCTCCTTTGAAAAGGCCCTGGAGACAGAAGAAAGACGGTTTTATTCCAAATGGTTTCACCGGCATTGTAACCAGTATATTTATAACTTTTTTTATTTCCGATCCGGCCTTTTTGGAGATCAGATTGAAAGGTATTTCAGGTTGTTTGATAGAACTCAGTTTTATATCATTACCCTATCTCAACTCAAGGAAGCACCTTTGTCCACGATTCAGGGGATTTATGCGTTTTTGGGCGTAGAAAAGGAGTTTAAGCCGGAGATCAAGGTCTTTAACAAAGGACAGACAAGCAGATGGCCGTTGCTTCAGAATTTTTTAAATCTCAGAGTCCGTCAACCCCGCCGGCTGAGGCGATTGGCTTTGAGTTTTGCTGAAAAATACAATTTAACCCAGATCCCCCCCATGAACCCGGAAACACGCAGGCTTCTGTGCAGCCGGTATCAACCCGACCTTAAGAAGCTGTACCATCTGACCCGTATCACCTTTTCGGAATAGGTGCCGCTGATCGCAAACCCCTAAAGCGATGTGAGCAGATTTAAAAGTATTTTGTTGAACATGCTCAGGATCCCTTCTCCGGGCAGAATGGTGACCTGGACCTCATCCGCATCCTGATTCCCGCTGTAATCCGTCACGACCAGTTCAAAGGTGAGTGTGGTTTTTTTCTCCACCTGCGGCGCAATAAAGTGCGGTTTTTCGGCTGACTCCTCGGAAAGATCAACAGAAGGTTCCCCTCCGGTCTGCTGCCATGAATAAGAAACAATCCCATCGTCCGGATCAGAGGAACCGGAACTATCCAGGAAGACCGTGCTCCCCGTTTTTACCCGCTGGTCAGCTCCGGCTTCCGCCAGGGGGGGCTCCATCGCTTTTTGAATGGTGATAGCAACCTGGTCCCGACCGTTTAGGCCTGTATCATCGGTTACGGTCAACTCAATTATGATTTGAGCGGTTTGTCCCTCTATCTCGGGGACCGTAAAGCTCGGCGATGAGGTATTTGCATTTTTAATGGAAATCGTGGGCCCGCTGATCTGGGTCCACTGGTAGGTCTGGATATCGCCGTCCTCATCAGCGGATTTAGAGCCATCCAGGGTGACGATCCAGCCTTCATATACAGGATTTTTGTTCGCACCGGCATTCGCGTCAGGAGGCTCCCCCATATCCTTGACGGTGATGACGACCTGGTCTGTGTCCTGGGCGCCGTCCTTGTCGGTGACGGTCAGCTCAAATTCAAGAACAATAGATCCTCCTTCCACCTCAGGGGCGGAAAATGTAGGTTTTGGATCGGAACCGCTTGACAAGCTCACTTCCGGCCCATCTCCGATCTGGACCCAGGAATACGACACAATGCCGTCGTCCTCATCGACATCATAAGATGCAGACCCGTTGAGGATGACCTGTTGGGTTTCGGAGACGTTCTGATCGACCCCGGCTTCGGCTGTCGGCGGTGTGTTTTTTCGGCTCACAAGTATAGTGAGCTGGTCTGAATCCGATAACCCGCCCTTATCAGTGACCGTGAGCTGAAAAACAAGTTCAGCGCTTTCAGAATCCAAGTCCGGTGCAATAAACCATGCGGTTTCCGAATGGTTATTCTGAATCGTCGCCTCCGGACCCGAGATCTGTTCCCAGTGCCAGGAAACAATGCCGTTATCGCGGTCCGTGGAACCGGATCCGTCCAGGGTTACTGTATCGTCCTCAACGACATCATCCTGATCCTCTCCTGCATCGGCTACGGGGGGAGAGTTTACCCATGTCACGTTTACAGTCACGCTGTCGGTATCCTGGTTGTTTTGAGAATCCGTGACAGTCAGATGAAAGATCAGTTTTTCTCCTCCTTCCTGCACATAGGGTGATGTAAATTGGGCCTGGGCGCCATCGGGGTTTTCAATATCTACCTGAGTGCCTGAAAACTGGCGCCATGCATAGGTAAGGGCGCCGTCGTCGATGGCTGTTGATCCGGAGCCGTCTAAGCTGACCGGTTCGTTTTCAGCCGCTTCCTGATCCTCTCCGGCATAGGCCATGGGCGGCAGGGAGCATTCACAGGTATATTCTGAATCGACGGTTTCCCATCCGTTTCCCATCCATTTCGCCAAACCGTCGGTCAGGTGATACACTCGGGAGAATCCCCTGGCCGCTAGATACTCGGCTGCCTCCCGGCTGTTTGATTCATCCTGATCATAGACGAGGACCGGGTAATCCTTGTAAGCGGCAATGGCCTCGTAGTTCAAATCTTTATCAAATACGGTTTCGATCAATGGGCTGTTGATCGCGCACAGGATGTGATTTTTTTCGTAATCCGTGGGAGAGCTGACATCCACAACAATGACATTTAGGTCTGTATCCAGCATCAGTTTGGCTTCCTCCGGTGTCAGGTCTTCTACCTCATTCACCGGTGGAGGCGGCGGCTCATCGTCCGTATAGGCGTATCCCGAATCCGGGTCGCTGTAGGCACTGGCGCCGTATTGATTGACCGCCTTGACCCAGTAGTAATAGGGATCCTCGCCGATTACGGTTGTATCTTCATAGGAGGTGCCGGAGATTTGAGCAAGCTGTGTTTTGACGCCCTGCATGGAATCCGCCCGGTAGATTTCATAATATTGGGCTCCCGCTGCACTGTCCCAGGTCACCACCACTTTGTTGGTATAGGTCCCGTCTGTGGCTGTCAGGTTTTCCGGAGGCTGGGGGGCCGTTGAGCCTGACTTGAAATATGCGGTAATCGTGCGCACGGCATCATAGCTGTCTGCATAGCCATCGTCTTTTAGGTAGGTGTTTTTGAAGGATAAAGGATTGGCGGTGCTGTCGAGGTTTTCACTCAGGTCCAGAGGCCAGTAGTTAAAGCCCCAGTGATCAAACTGATAACCGCCTGAAGGATTGGCGGTGAGGGTTATCATTTCGTTGATGTTAAAGCACGTAATGACCGGCGATGGGTAAGTGGTGGGTTGTTGAATCTTTCCGGACGATCCTTCCAGGCGAACAGTCCCGGCGCCATGAGGGCTGACATCCACGGTCAGCCTGGGTCCGCCTCAGTCTCCTGCTGCCGGAATCGGGGTAAGCAGGACACTTAAGGCCAGGGCAATAAATGCCATGAAAAACAGATAAGACTTAAAATATGAGGATTTCCACTTCATTTTGTTTAGATTCCTTCTCAGTTATTGGTTTTTTGATGGGATAGGGTTCCTTCAGGGGGAGCATTCTCCCTCAAGTAGATTTTGCATTTCGTGCCTATTTTTTTATAAATTGGCCACAAGCTCAAGCACAGCTTTTCTGCAACTATCAAACCGTGGATCTTCTTTAACAAACTCCAGGCTGTTGTCAAGCCCCTTTTGCCGAGCCTGGTCCACCCATTTGGCCGCGTTTTTTGAATCGCCTTTCAGCGCCCAGGCTGCGCCTGCCAGGTAATAGGCCATGGGATTGAGATCCGGCTTCATGGAAACAGCCTGCAATAAGTGTTCCAAAGCCTTGTCCGGTTGGTTGCCGTCCAGGTAAGCCTTTCCCAAATTATAGTGGGTGATGGGGCGTTCAGGATCAAAATCAAGGGCTTTTTCAAAATGCTTGATTCCTTTGGGCTGGTTTTTTTGGGACATGTAGACAATGGCCAGGTTGTTGTGGGCTTCGGCAAACCGGGGATCAAGATGGATGCTGTGTAAAAGCAGCTTTTCCGCCTGTGCCAGGTCTCCTTTTTTTGCGTAGAGTTCGCCCAGGTTGCAGTAAGGCCTTGAATACTTAGGGTCTGCATTGATTGACTGCTGGTAGGCGGATGCGGCGGCCTGGTCCAGGCCCTGGTATTTCAGGGAATTGCCGTAGTTGTTCCATGCCCGGGCATTGTGCGGGGCTTTTTTGACAGCATCCTGCCACAGGGATAAATCGCTTTTCCATACCTGTCCCCTGGAAAAGGTGGCCAGTGCACACAGGAGCATCATAAAACCCCAGATGCCGATTTTAATCCGGTTGTTTCCCGGCAACAGACGGCAGAACAGATACGCCAGGATGATGCATATGCCGGGAAATGCAAGATAGACCCGGTGTTCAAACATGGCGTCTCGAATGGGCAGGATGCTTGATTCCACGGAAAGGGCGATGAAAAACCAGAAAACACCCAGGGACAGCACCTTGTATTTTTTTGCATACACCACAGACAGGATCATGATCCCCGCCAAAATCGCAAACGCGATGGGTGTGATGCCCTCAAAAAATCCATTTTTCATGGGATAGCCGGGGTCGATGTTAAGCCCTTTGGGAAACACGATCAGGCGCAGGTAAAGCAGGATCACTGTAAACTGGGTGCACAGGTACTGCCATCGGCTCACCTGGTCGGTTTCCCGGGTCAACCGGTCGATCCGTTGAAAAAACCCGGATAAATCCCCTTCAAACGCACCAGCCAACCAGGCAAACCCAAGGCCCATCAAAAACACAAGAAGCAGCATCGTCGGCAGTTTTTTTTTCCAGGAGGCCCATGAATCGCTAAAGAACATCATGTCCATCATCAGGACCGCCAGGGGAAGGCTGGCTGCATTTTCTTTTGATAAAAACGCCATGAGCGCAAAAAAGACGCACATGACCAAAAGCAGCCAGGCAGCATATTTTTTTTGTTTTTCGATCTGGAGGCTTCGCGCCTTCATGTAGCAGATGATGGAAAGCAGGTAAAACAGACAGGCCATCAGGGCTGCGCGCTGGGAAATATAGATGACCGGCTGGGACTGGATCGGATGCAGGGCGAACAGGGCCGCGGCAAAAAACGGGGCCAATCCCAGAATGGAAGGATCCTCATCGGATCGGCTTTTAGACAAAGACATGGAAAACACCAGGCGCGCCAGAAAAAAGACCGCAACAACGTTGGCCAGATGGATGGCCAGGTTGACGGCGTGAAAGGCGCCGACATCCAGGCCGCCGGCCCGGTAATTGATCGCAAAGGTAAAATTCACCAGGGGGCGATCCTTGAAAAGCGCCGTAAAGTCCAAAAAATTGGAGAGGTCCCGGAGCTTGAGGCTGCGCTCCACCACCCGGGGGTCATCCAGCACAAAAGGGGCGTTTAAGGCCGGAAGGTAGGCAACAATCGCCGTCAAGGCTATGAGGATGAGAAGAAGAGGGCCGGTTTTTTTTTCGTGCAAAAAGCAACCTGCGGCTTCCATGTTAATCTGTGTCCGGGCCCATCCGGCGGTCGCCCTCGGGTTTATGGACCTCATGTTCATAGAGCGCCAGCCGCTGGGTTAAAATTTTAATCTGTTGTTCGTGCTTGGAACGGTGGATATCCATGAAAAGGAGCTTGACGATGATCAGGCAGATGGCGAGGATGACGAGTAATATGGGAGGATAATGAATCCCCAGCAGCCTGCCGAAAAAGTCTGTAATCTGCGGAATAAACCCGGCAATAACCAGACCTGCTGCGATCGCCCCCCACCAGAGGGTGTAATTTACCGACACCCGGTCCTTTCGCACCAGAATCAGGATGATCCCCGCTGTGGTAATCCCCAAAAGGGAGGTGATGATGTTATAAGCCGGCATTATTTCCTCCTTTATGACGAGTTTCGCCGTTGTCCAGATGGTGGAATTTTGAGATGCACAGGATGGTGCTCAACATCATGTACCGGATAACCTGCCACCAGTTGGAAAAAACCCGGGAACGGCCGTGACTCCTTTTTTGCATGGGGACCGGCAGCTCTTCTATATTTAAACCGAATCGCCGCATCAAAAGCAACGCCCCCAGATCCTGATAATCAAACAGATGGGCCCTCGGACGCAAAAGCAGGGCCATGGCCCGCTGGTTGTAAGCCTTCAGACCGGAGGTCAGATCCTCCATCTCCATGGAGGTCAGCAAGCGAAAAAAGGACCAGGAAATCCGGCGGAATCGGCTGGCCCTGGCGGGGTTGGAACCGATAATCACATCATTATCCGTGCCAAGCAGTTTTTCAATCAGTAAAGGGATGCTTGAAGCCAGGTGCTGGCCGTCGGCGTCCATGGTGACGCATACCTTATAGCCCTTTGCCAGGGCATACCGAAAACCTGTCTGAATCGCCGTCCAGGCCCCCATGTTCATGGGCAGAAAAACCACACGGGCTCCTTCTTGTTTAGCGAATTTTCCGGTATGGTCGGAGCTTCCATCGTCCACCACCAGAACATCCAGTCCGGATTCCTCCCGAACGGATCTTAACACCGCCCGAATGCTTCTGGCCTCGTTTAAGGCCGGAATCACCACGATACAATTTTTGCGCCATTCTGAAAGCAGTCCGTCTCTGTTTGACATATCCATCCGGGTATGATGTAAGTCTTACTTTATTCCTATCAGCGATATGGACGGTTAAGTATTAACACATTGGATGTGGGGTGTCTAAAAAAATTATTGAGCAGCCGTTTAAAAATTCTGCATATCTCCAAGTTTTATCCGCCTGAGCCCGGCGGGATTGAGCGGTTTGTCCATGACCTGGCGGGCGTCCAGGTGAAAAAGGGGCATGAGGTCTGCGTCCTGGCCCATCAGGCCGGGTTCGGTAAAAAAACCGTATCGGAGCAAATCAAGGGCGTCAAGGTCTGCCGGGTTCGGAGTTTGGGTCAGGCCGCCTATGCGCCGATCGCTCCGGAGTTTCCCCTGGTGCTTTTTTCTTTGCTTCACCGGTTTAAGCCGGATGTGATTCATGCCCATGTTCCGAATCCTTCTGCTTTCTGGCTGCTTTTTATTCGCAAGCCCTGTTTTTTGGTGCTGCACTGGCATGCCGATGTGGACGTATCGTCCATGGATCGGAAAATGGGGTTTTTATATCAATTTTACAGGCCCTGGGAGGTGTTGCTGTTGAAAAAGGCGGACCGGGTGATTGCCACCTCCCACGCCTATTTCAATGCCAGCCGGCCGCTTTCGCGTTTTAAGAAAAAAACCCGGGTGGTGCCCCTGGGCATCGATCCGGAGCGCCTCGCCGGAGTCAGCCCAGCTTCTTTTCCGAAAACGCCCCATACGCTTTTTACGGTTTTAAGTGTCGGGCGATTCACGTATTATAAAGGTTTTGAATTCCTGGTTGATGCGGCGGAGAAGGTGCCGGATGCCGAGTTTATCCTGGTGGGCGACGGTCCGTGTTATTCGGCCATTAAAAAACGCGTTGCTCAAAAAAGGCTTGAGGATCGGGTTCATCTTCCGGGCAGGGTGGATGATAACCGGCTCAGGGAGTTGTTTTCCCGATGCGATGCCTTCTGCCTGCCTTCTGTTGAGAGAACCGAGGCCTTTGGTATGGTGCTGCTTGAGGCCATGTGTTTTGGCAAACCGCTGATCACCACAAAAATAGAGGGTTCAGGCGTGCTCGAGGTAAACATAGATGGCGTTACCGGATTGCAGGTGCCGCCGGCAGATTCGAAAGCCCTGGCCGAAGCCGTCAACATCCTGAAGCATAATCGAACTGCCTGCATCCAAATGGGCGAACAGGCGCGAAGGCGGTTGGAACGTCACTTTCTGGTATCAAACCTTAAATTTTACTAGAGCAAATCTTGCCATTTTTTTATCTGCTTGGGATTAATATTTGACCTGGGTGATTATAGTAAAAATTTTATGATGGGGGAATCAGCAAATGGCTCTGGATTTTATATAAAGATTCCCTTATGATTTAGCATCAGGTATAAATCTTTATTTCAAATTTAAAACCTGGTCCTATGGGCCAGGTCAGAGTTCTTCGGCTCT
>DYLE01000041.1 GCA_020722245.1 Desulfonema limicola | reverse complement strand
GGGTTACCCAGTCCGCCATATGTGCTGCAATCCAAAGAGGGGAAAAAACAGTCATTGAAAAAGGATTTAAGCTGAAATAAAAACTTATAATCAGATATACGTCCCTAATCTATTCCCTATTTAATTTTTCTGGTTTGTCTAAAAATTTTACGAATTTTGATTTTTTGCAAGATTACGTAATGTTTCTTCGTATATAATTTTTCGCGGCCCTATAGTGATGAGGTCAATCCGCTGCCCCCCTGGGCGAATGCGATAAATAATCCGATAGCGTTTAACACGAAAGCTTCTCAGGCCTTGCAGTTCATCCTTGAGCGCCTTGCCACTATATGGCTCCTTAAGGATGGCCTGCAGGCCGGATCGGATGTGTGCTTTGATCACCGGATGAAGCTTCTTCAAGACAGCGGCGACATCATTCGGAACCCTCAGTTGAAATTTTCCTTTAACCGCTGTCACGACTCAGGCAGGAGCTCCTCCAGTGTGTAAAGCGAGGCTTTGCCCTTTTTCAAGGATTCCAAGCCGCTTCTAATCTCTTTCATCAGATCTGTGTCAAAGCGAATCCTCATGGTCTCCCGCCAGCTTTCAAATTCATCCGGACTCACCAGCACTGCCACCGGCCGACCGTTTTTGGTAATGACAACCTCTTCATCGGTTTCATTGATAGAATTCACCAGGGCGCTTAATTTTATTTTGGCTTCTGAAACGGACATGGTATTCATGATATAGACCCTTATTCTGGTTGATCTGAATTCAGCTCATATTATAAAATTTACTGATCGATTGTCAAGCAGAACAATCCAGTCAGATACTGTTGTATAGAATTTCTGCAAGCTTTTCCGTATTTCCGAAATAAAAATGATCCGCGCCTTGGATGACCTCAAAGGCAGCCTTGGGGTTCCAGGCGCGGACAAGGCCTTTCACCATCTCGGCAGGGGCGAATTCATCGTTGCTGCCGGTGACTGCAAGCTTGAGGTTCGGGATTTTTGCGGTCGGGTTAAATTTCATCATGGCGGCCGGCGGGGAGACCATGATAATGGAATCCGCCGGAAGTATGCCGGCGGCTTTTGCGATCACCCATGCGCCGAAGGAATATCCGGCCAGATCAATGGATGTCGATCCATTTTCCTTTAAATAATTAAAAGCGGCGGCCAGATCGGCCTGCTCGCCGTTTCCTTCGTCATATCGACCCGTGCTTTTACCCACTCCCCTGAAGTTGAACCGCAAGGTGGAATACCCTTTCTCCTGATAGGCGTGCTGGATGGTTTCCACGACAATGTTATACATGTCTCCGCCGAAAAGGGGATGCGGGTGGGTGATCACCACCCCTTTGCCGGTGGGACTTTGATGCAACAGTCCTTCAAGAAGAATATCTCCATTGCTTTGAAATTCAATTTTTCTCTCTGCCACGGACCTTTCCCGATTTTACCAGAAGATTTATCATCTCTTTGCCCAGCTCTTTTTTCTGCCATTGCTTCAGTTCGGAAACCGCGTCAAGGTCCGCCGAATTTAAAGCGCCGGATTCAGCCACCGCTCTTAGCACCGCGTTGCTGATAAGAACCCCCGAGTCGATAGCAAGGGATTTGGCTTTTTGTTCCCGCCAGATTTTGAGGTCCTTGATTTTTTTCGAAACATCCGGGTCCATGCGCGGCGCAACCCGCCGCGGGTAATGGGGAAACCGGCTCTTCGGCAGGGAAAGCGCCTCATGGATGATTCGGACAATGGATTCTCCGTAGCTGTTCATCTGGTTTGTTCCCAGCGCCCCAGTCCGGCTTAACTGCTTTATGCTGCCGGGCTTTTCCTGGGCGATTTTGAGCAGAGCGAAATTTCCGATGACTTTAAACAAGGGTCGGTCTTTTTGCCGGGCGATTTTTCGCCTGAACTGAAGCAGAGCCTCAAGCACGGCAAGGGTCTTCGGGTCAAGCCGGCCGGCCCCTTTGAATTTCAGAAATAAGGGCTGATCCTCATTCTGCGACGGCCTGACCCGGCTCAGGTCCGCGCATTCCTCCAGGACCCAGTCAAGCCGTCCCAGGTCGCAAAGCTCCCTGATCTGCGCCTGGTACATGGGGATTAAATACCGGGTATCATTGGCTGCATAGCGGATCATCTCTTCCGGCAGGGGCCTTTGGGACCAGTCCTTTTTCTGGTATTTCTTTTCGAGAAAAATGTTGAATCGTTTCTGCACAACCGCATCCAGTCCGGTTTCCTTGTTTCCCAGAAACCGGCTGGCCAGCTCCGTGTCAAACAGGTTGTTTACGGTGATCCCGTAATCCCTGTAAAGGCTTCGCACATCGTAATCCGCCCCGTGGAAAATTTTTCTGATTTTCTTATCGGAGAAAACCCCGGCCATGGGCGACATGTCCGGGATTTTCAACGGATCCAGGATATAGCCGGCTTTCTGTGTGGAGATCTGAATCAGGCAGATTTTTTCCTCAAAATGAAACATGGAGTCGGCTTCCAGGTCAACCGCCACAAGCCTTTCCCGGCGCAGCGCCAAAACCGTATCGAAAAGATCGGAGGCCGTCTCCACAAGCCGCGGATCATCCGCCACAACATCCAAGATAGTGTTTGCGTTAGGATGGCTTTCATGCTCATATTTAGTCTTGACCCGAATCGTTGTTTCTCCTAAGTATCAGAGGGTTTTAATAACGGTATTATTTTTTTATTTTATATGGATGAGATGTCAATGATCAATATCACCTTTCCGGATGGAAGTACAAAACAGTTTGAGGATGCCATAGACGGGTTTACGGCGGCGAAATCGATTTCCGAATCCTTTGCCCGAAGCTGCGTGGCCATGGAGCTCGACGGCAAGGCCGTTGATCTGAGCACGCCCATCAAAAAAGACGCTGTTGTTCGGTTTATCACCACCAAAGACAAGCAGGGCCTTGAAATCATGCGCCACAGCGCGGCGCATGTCATGGCCCAGGCGGTCTGCACCCTGTATCCGAACGCCAAACTGACCATCGGGCCGGTGGTGGAGGATGGTTTTTATTACGATATCGACATGGAGCCGATATCCGAGGCGGATTTTCCGAAAATCGAGGCGGAGATTAAAAAAATCGTCAAGGCAAGGCTCCCGATCATTCGAAAGGAGGTGTCCAAGCAGGAGGCGCTCAAGCTTTATGAAGGGGAGCCGTATAAGCTTGAAATGATATCGGATCTGGATGACGGCACCATCTCGCTTTACTCCCAGGGGGGGTTTACGGATTTATGCCGGGGCCCCCATGTCCCGGACACCGGGTTTGTCAGCGCGGTGAAGCTGATGAAGGTCTCGGGCGCCTACTGGCGGGCCGACCCTTCAAAGCCCCAGCTCCAGAGGATCTACGGAACGGCCTTTTTTGATAAAAAGGAGCTGAACGCCTACCTGAATTTCCTGGAGGAGGCCAGAAAGCGGGATCACCGGAAAATCGGCGCGGCCCTGGAGCTGTTCTCCTTTCACGACGAGGCGCCCGGCATGGCGTTTTTTCACCCCAACGGCATGGAGATCTGGAACGCCCTGCTGGCCTACTGGCGGGAGGAGCACCGGGCCGCCGGCTACGTGGAGATCAAGACCCCCGTCATTTTAAACCGCAGCCTCTGGGAGCGAAGCGGGCACTGGGAAAACTACCGGGAAAACATGTATACCCTGGTCATCGATGAAACCGACTCGGCCATCAAGCCGATGAACTGCCCGGGCGGCATGCTGCTGTATAATGAAAAACGGTATTCCTACAAGGACCTTCCCCTGCGCGTGGCGGAGATCGGGCTGGTTCACCGGCATGAGCTGAGCGGGGTTTTATCCGGCCTGTTTCGGGTCCGCGCCTTTCACCAGGATGACGCCCATATTTTTATGACCGAAGGCCAGATCGAGGAAGAGATTCTGGGGGTGCTGAATCTGGTGGAGCGGATGTATAAAACCTTTGGCCTGGGGTTTCACCTGGAGCTTTCCACCCGGCCGAAGAAATCCATCGGGACCGACGCCCAGTGGGAGGCCGCGACCAACGGCTTACGGGCGGCCCTGGACGCCTACGGAACCGGATACAAGGTCAATGAAGGGGACGGGGCGTTTTACGGCCCGAAGATCGACATCCACATCAAGGACGCCATCGGCCGGACCTGGCAGTGCGGCACCATCCAGCTGGACATGTCCCTGCCGGAGCGGTTTGACCTCTCCTATGTGGGGCCGGACAATGAAAAGCACCGGCCGGTCATGATTCACCGGGTCATCTACGGGTCCATCGAGCGGTTTCTGGGGATTCTCATCGAGCACTTTGCCGGAAAATTCCCCTTGTGGCTTGCTCCGGTTCAGGTGAGTGTTCTGCCCTTAAACGACGATCTGGCGCCTTTCGCCCGTGAGCTTTGCGCCTGGCTTGAGCAGGCCGGGATTCGATCCCGGGTGGATGAACGCTCCGAGAGCTTAAAGAAAAAAGTCCGAACCGCCCAGCTCAGTCAGATCCCCCTGATCATCACCGCCGGAGACAAGGAAAGGGAAGCCGGCACCCTTTCGGTCAGGACCTTGGACGGCAAGGTCCGCTACGGGATCTCAAAAGAGAGGTTTTTGGAAACCGTTCTGGCGCACATCCGGCAGCGGAATCTGGATCTCAATGTCTTTGCAACGGACTGAAACAGAACGGTTGCCCTGAATTTATAAGGAAAGGCGGAGAATGGAATACAAGGTATTGTTTACGGTTTTTACCGCGGTTTTTATCGCCGAACTGGGGGACAAAACCCAGTTGGCCACCCTGTTGTTTGCCGCCGACAAGGAGGTGAGCAGGCTTTCGGTGTTTGTCGGGTCCTCCCTGGCGCTCATCGTCGCTTCGGGTATCGGCGTGCTTGCGGGCTGTTTTATCTGTCAGCATATCAGCGAAAAGCACCTCCATTACCTTGCGGGCCTCGGCTTTATCGGCATCGGCATATGGACGCTGTTAAGGGGATAGCCTGGGCAAAATTTAGGCAAAAAAAAAAGGGCGCTGAAAGATCAGCCGCCCTTTTTTATTTTAACAATACAGCCGGTCGGCATACCGGGGTTTTTGCGCTACATGGCCGTTTCCGGATGAAACACGTTGACCTCTTTTAAATCATCCCTGAGGTATTCCCGCTCATTCGGCCCGAGGATCCCCATGGAGAGGCAGATCAAGGTCCAGAGATGGACGGTGCCATAACTAGCCCCGTAGTGTTCCGCCAGATCATGAATCTGGGCATGGCAGTTGTGGCAGGCGGCGATACAGTAATCCGCGCCTGTTGCCATAATCTGATCAAACTTGATTCGGCCGTACTGCCGACGCTGGTCAGGGTAGCCGGATTGCAGGAAACCGCCGCCCCCGCCGCAGCAGAAGTTGTTTGATTTGTTGGGGGTCATATCAATAAAGTTTTCTTCGCCCACGATGGATTTCACCACAAACCGAAGGTCGTCGGCCACCGGATCGCCGTAACTTTTTCGAATGATCTGGCAGGGGTCCTGGACCGTGAACTTGATTTTCAGATCCTTGTTCCAGTCGGAACTCACCGGCAGCCTTCCTTCACGGATCCATTTTGCATAATACTGATAAATGCTGGCGATCTCCAAATCCCCTTTGTCGATGTTGAATTTTCTCAGTCCTTCCAGGACTGCAAAGGTTACGTGCCCTCATTCGGTGTTGAGATACACCTTGCAGCCCAGGTCCCGGGCCTGTTTGATGGAGGTCGCGACAATATGCTTCCAGCCTTCATCGTCGGCAAGGAACATGCAGTAGTTTTCCCCGCCCCATCCCTTGCTGCCGTAAGTCCAGTTGACGCCGGCCTTGTGAAGGATCTTCCAGAGCGGCACCATCTCATCGGGCTCCGTGACAGGCTCCCGGGAGTTCTGGTTTAAAAAGAACTCCGCCCCTTCCTTGTCGATGGGGGCCTCCATCTCCGCAAACTCCGGCTGCGCCTCCTGGTATTCCCCGAGCACATCCTCGACGACAAACCGGAAATCGTCCGGGGAAGCGCCCATGGCGCTGCAGGATTCGTTTTTCAAGGCCATATCGCAGGAGCCGAGAATCCCCTTGGGCCGTTCCTCTCTGGGCCAGCTCTGCCGGGCAAAATAAACCAGTCTGGGAATATCAATTTTCATGGGGCAGACATAGATGCATCGCTGGCACATGGAGCACATCCATACCCAGGGGGTGTGGGTGATCTCCTCATCCAGTCCCAGTGCGGCCATGCGAAGAAACTTGCGCGGGTCCATCCCCTCGATCCCGGTGGCCGGACACCCTGAGGAACAGGCGCCGCAGGTCAGACAAAGGTTCAGGTTGCCGCCCTCCGGAAGCATCTCCTTCACCTTGTCCATAAAGGTGCTTTTTTTCTTTCCCTCAAGCTTGATTGCAGCCTCACCCATAAATACAATCCTCCGTTTTTATAAAAAAAATTTATATCTCATTGAAATCGAAACCCGTTTTAAGGTATAATTATCGCTTAATTTTTATAAAAGATTTAGGATATTATTTAGACTGATTTCTGTTTTTATGTCAACAACAATTCCGCTTTTAAGATCTTTTTCAAAAATACGCAATGGACTGAAGATCAGAAGGCGCCCAGCTGGCAGGGCTTGATCTTGATGCCGAGCCTGTCGCAGGCCGCGCTGACCTGCATTTTTGGCAGGTTGAATTGTTTTGCGATTTCCCAGGCGGTTTTGCAGGGGAGGCGGCCGTTTTCCAGGCCCGCCCGCAGTGCGTTTTCAAGCTCAGGGGAAACCGATTCCGCCGGGGTGACGATTTTTTTACCCGGCGAGTAGCCGTAAAGACCCAGCTGGCATTTCACCAGCCTGAGCCTTAACCGGTCCGCGTATTGGCCGACCACCGCCGGCGGAACCCCCAGGGTTCTGGCCGCCTCATGCGCCGTCACGCAGGGCAGTTCGCCGTTTTTTGCGCGTTCAAGTAAAACTTTTTCGATGGTTTTGTCTGTTTTGCCGGTGTTGCCCTGTTTTTTTGCTCCAAACCCCATTTTTAAACCCCGCGCTAAGGTTGTCCGACGCATGTCATGCCGCAAAAATTCAATTGAAATAAATATAAAAAAAAGCCGAAAACCGCAACAGAAAGGATGCTAAAACCACTTTTCTCCTTGTTTCTGCCGCTTATTTCCCTTGAACAAAGAAGAAGGGTTTGATAGATTTCAATAAACAGCCACACATGATGGAACCTTCTACCGCTTATGTTTTTTACATGCCGTATGAGATAAAAAGAAAGCAAACCCGTCAAATCCGGGTCGGGAATGTTCACATCGGAGGGACCGCCCCCATATCCGTGCAATCCATGACCAACACCCATACCCAGGACATCCCCGCCACGATTGCCCAGATTCAAAGGCTTCAACAGGCCGGATGCGAGATTGTCCGGGTGGCGGTTCCGGACAGGGAGGCCGCTTCCGCTATCCGCGCCATTAAAAAAGGGATCTCCATTCCCCTGATTGCGGACATCCATTTTGACTATACGCTGGCCATCGCCGCGGCGGAAGCCGGGGCGGACGGATTGCGGATCAACCCCGGAAACATCGGAAGCAAGCACAAGATCCGGGCGGTGGTGGATGCGGCGTCCGCAAACGGCATTCCCATTCGGATCGGGGTCAATGCCGGTTCGCTTGAAAAGGATATTTTAAAAGCCCATGGCGGGATCACCCCCGAGGCCCTGGTGGAAAGCGCCATGCGGCAGCTGGACCTGATGGCCTCCTTTGGTTTTTCCAACCTCAAGCTGGCGCTCAAGTCCTCAAATGTGTTCCAGACCGTTTCTGCCTACCGTATGCTTTCCTCAAAAACCGATTTCCCCCTTCATGTGGGGATTACCGAGGCCGGCGGTCTGTATGGAGGGATCGTCAAATCCGCCCTAGGGATCGGTATGCTGCTTGCCGAAGGGATCGGCGACACCCTGAGGGTCTCCCTCACCCGGGACCCGGTGGAGGAGGTGCGGGTGGGGTTTGAAATTTTAAAAGCCCTGGGCATTCGGCAGCGAGGGCCGGAAATCATCTCCTGCCCCACCTGCGGCAGGTGCGAAATCGACCTGTTTTCCCTGGCCGAGGCCGCGGAGCGGGAACTGATGACCAGAAACACCCCCATCAAAATCGCCATCATGGGGTGCGCGGTCAACGGGCCTGGAGAGGCCAGGGCCGCGGATATCGGCATCGCAGGCGGCAAAGGGGTTGGAATACTCTTTAAACACGGCCGGGTGGTGAAAAAATTTCCGCAGGAGCAGCTTCTTTCGGAGCTGCTGAGGGCGGTAGATGCGTATGAAAAGTCAGACAACAGGAAGAATCAATGAAGCAGGAGCAAACGGCGATACATCCGACGCGGTCGGAAAACTACCCCCAATGGTATCAGGAGGTGATCAAGGCATCGGACATGGCGGAAATCTCCCCGGTCCGGGGGTGCATGGTGATCAAGCCCTGGGGGTATGCCCTGTGGGAAAACATCGTCCGCATTTTAGACGGCATGTTCAAGGAGACCGGGGTCAAAAACGCCTATTTTCCGCTGTTTATTCCCATCAGCTTTCTTGAAAAGGAGGCTGAGCACGTGGAGGGGTTTGCCAAGGAATGCGCGGTGGTCACCCATCACAAGCTGGAAAAGGGGGAAACCGGCGGCCTGGTGCCGGCCGGAAAACTCACCGAACCCTTAATCGTGAGGCCTACCTCCGAAACCATCATTGGGGATGCGTTTTCCCGATGGATCAAAAGCTACCGGGACCTGCCGGTGCTGATCAACCAGTGGGCCAATGTGGTGCGCTGGGAAATGCGCACCCGTATTTTTTTAAGGACCAGCGAATTTTTGTGGCAGGAGGGGCATACGGTCCACGCCACCAGCCAGGAGGCCATGGAAAGGACCCTGATGATGCTTGATCTTTATAAAAGGATGGCCGAGGAGTACCTGGCCATGCCGGTGCTCACCGGTGAAAAAACCCCATCCGAAAGGTTCCCCGGTGCTGAAACCACCACCTGCATCGAAGCGATGATGCAGGACCGAAAGGCGCTTCAGGCCGGGACCTCCCATTTTTTGGGGCAGAACTTTGCCATGGCCTCGGGCATCCGGTTCCAAACCGCCGAAGAGACCGAGGAATACGGATGGACAACCTCCTGGGGGGTGTCCACCCGCTTGATCGGCGGCCTGATCATGATCCACGGCGACGACAACGGCATCATCCTTCCCCCCCGGGTGGCGCCGGCCCAGGTGGTGCTTCTGCCGATCCTTCGGCCGGGGCGGGCGCAGCAAACCGTGATGGATTATACCCATGAGCTTGCGGCCCGGTTAAGGCAGGTCAGCTATCACGGCAATCCGGTCCGCGTGGAAATCGATGACCGGGATATTGGCGGTGCTCGGAACTGGGATTGGATCAAAAAAGGGATTCCGGTGTATGTCGAAATCGGGCCCAAGGATATGGAAAAAGATTCGGTCTTTTTAGGCCGACGGGATCAGGATTACAAAAAGCGGTTCTCCATGTCCAGGGACCGGTTTGTGAATGAGATCGGAATGATTTTAGATGACATTCAAAAATCCCTTTTTCACCGCGCCCTATCGTTTAGGAAAGAGCACACCCGCGAGATCGATGATATTGACAGCTTCAACGCCTTCTTCACCCCCAAGGACAGCGAACAGCCGGAAATCCACGGCGGGTTCGCCCTGTCCCACTGGTGCGGCAGCCCGGACTGCGAGCAGCGGATCAAAGAACGACTCAATGTCACCATTCGCTGCATTCCCTTTGACGGCAGCCCCGAGGCCGGAGCATGCATTGAGTGCGGCAAGCCCAGCGTCAAACGGGTGGTGTTTGCCAAGGCCTATTAGAGGCATGAGAAAAAAAAAGTTTTGAACTTTTTATTATGATACGCATTACCGATATCATCGAAAAAGTATACGACTACTACCCCGGAGCGGATGTGGATATCATCGACCGGGCCTACATCTACTCCGCCAAGGTGCATGCAGGTCAGGTCAGGCTGAGCGGAGAACCCTACCTTTCCCATCCCCTGGAGGTCGCCAACATCCTGGCGGACATGAAGCTCGATACCGTCAGTATCGCCTGCGGCCTGCTTCATGACGTGGTGGAGGATACCCCTGTCACCATTGAGGATATTCAGGAACGGTTCGGCCAGGATGTCGCAAAAATCATATCCGGCGTGACCAAGATCAGCAGCCTTTCCTTTGACAACTTCCGGGAGCGCCAGGCGGAGAACATTCGAAAGATGATCCTGGCCATGGCCGATGACATTCGGGTGATCCTGATCAAGCTTGCCGACCGCCTTCATAACATCCGCACCCTGAATTATCACACCAGCGAAAAAAAGAAAAAGGCGATCGCCCAGGAAACCTTGGACATCTATGCCCCGATCGCAGCCCGTCTTGGAATCTACTGGATCAAAAGGGAGCTTGAGGAGATCTCCTTTTCCTACACCTCCCCGGAGGCCTACGAAAAAATCAAGCAGCTGATCAGCACAAACCAGGCGGACCGGGAAAGGTACGTCGAGGAGGTCCGGTACACCATTCAGAACCTGATGGATAGCGCCAACATTCCGGCTCAGGTCAAGGGCCGTTACAAGCAGTTTTACAGCATTTACCAGAAGATGGAGAAGCAGCACCTGGAGTTTAAAGATGTATACGACATTATCGCCTTTCGAATCATTTTAGACACCCTCCCTCACTGTTACGAGGCCCTGGGGATCATTCATGCCAAATTTAAACCGATCACCTATAAGTTCAAGGATTACATCGGCGGACCCAAGCCCAACGGGTATCAATCCCTTCACACCACCGTGATCGGGCCTTACGGGGAACGGATGGAAATCCAGATTCGGACCCACGAGATGGACCGGGTCGCCAACTCCGGCATTGCCGCGCACTGGAGCTATAAGGAAGGCAAAACCCTGGATAAAGGCAGCAAGAACACCTTTGAATGGATTCAAAACCTGCTGGAGAATCACAAGGAAAGCCCAGGTGATCCGAATGAATTTTTAGATAACGTCAAGATCGACCTTTACCCCGAGGACATCTATGTCTTCACCCCCCGGGGGGAGGTCAAAAACCTTCCCAAGGGCGCCACGCCGGTGGATCTGGCCTACCTCATTCACACTGATCTGGGGCATCAGTGCACCGGCGCCAAGGTAAACGGCCGAATGGTCCCCCTTCAATATCAGCTGAGAACAGGGGACACGGTGGAGATCCTCACCACAAAAGGGCATCATCCCAGCCCGGGCTGGTTGAATTATGTCAAAACCGTCAAGGCCCGGTCGCGGATCCGCCAGTGGATCAAGAAACAGGAAACCGAGCGGAGCATCACCCTGGGCCGGGAGCTCTGTGAAAAGGTGTTTCGAAAAAACCGGCTAAACTTCAATGAGCTTCTTCACACCCCTGAAATGGCAAAGGTGACCGCCGAGTTTAAGTTTAAAACCGTGGAGGATCTCATCGCCAATATCGGGTATGGAAAAATTACACCGCTTCAGGTGATCCGGAAACTGGTGCCTGGGATCAAGCCCAAACCCGAGGAGACCCTTCTCGACAAGCTCATCTTCCGCCACAAGGAGCGCAAAAAAAAGGAGGAAACCGGGATCGTGGTGGACGGGATGGACGATATCCTGATCCGTTTCGGAAAATGCTGCCAGCCGATCCCCGGGGACCCCATCACCGGCTACATCACTCATGGCGCCGGAATCACCGTGCACCGCGTCGGCTGCGTCAACGCCCTGACCATGAGCCCGGAAAGGCGGATCAAGGTGGAATGGAAACAAGAGACAGTCGGGTCCTTTCCAGCAAGACTGAAATTCTGGTGTTATGATCGGATCGGGCTGCTGGCGGAGATCTCGGCGATAATCAGCCAGTCCGGAGCCAACATAGAGGAGATGAACCTGGAACACGCCATCGGCAAGGTGGTCAATGGGTCTTTCACCCTGACGGTCAAGGACCTTGACCACTTGGACGAGGTGATCTTAAAGCTCAAAAAGATTGATTATATTCAACAGATTGAAAGGGTATAGGCCGGAAGCTAAGACGGCTTGACCACCAGGCCGGATTTGATGCAGCTGGTGCAGACCATAATCTTTTCAACCCGGCCGTTGCGCACCACACGAACCCTCTGAAGGTTAGGGTTAAACCGGCGTCTGGTCACATTATGCGCATGGCTGACACGGCAGCCCGGTAACGGTTTTTTCCCGCATATTTCACATGCCTTTGACATGATCCTCCTCCTTACGCGTTTGCTCGAATGAAAGAGGCATATAATTCAACACACACCCTTTGTAAAGGATTTTTTACTCTTTTTCATTTTTTTCCGCTTTATCCGCATCCATCCCCTTTTCCATCATCTCCCTGCAGCGTTGAACATAATCGGAGGCCTCCGCATCAAACCCCATTTCGGGGTAATCGGACAGCACCCCCAGAAACCGGTGCAGAGCCGCCTCATAATGTTTGGATTTAAAATAGAACCGCCCCACATACATCTCGTGCCCGGCCATGTTGGTTAAGCATTTTTGAATATGCGGATCAGCCTGTTTGGCATACTCGCTTTCCGGAAACCGGGATTGCAGGCGGCGAAACTCTTTTAAGGCGTTTGCCGCAGTTTCCTGCTGCCTGTCGATGGTGTCAACCCGGTCAAAATAACACCGGCCGATCTGGTAGATCACATAGGGGGCCTTGTCATCGCTGGGATGAAGCTGTTCAAACTCCTGGTAGGCGACAATCGCCTCCTCGTATTCCTTCATCCGGTAATGGGAATCAGCGATTTTAAGCTCCGCATCCTTGGTATACCCGCTGAAAGGATACCAGTCCTTGAGCTTCTCATAGGACTTGATGGCCTGCATGTAGTTTTTCTTTTCAAAATACCTTTGCCCCTCTGCGGCCAGTTCTTCGGCGGTCTTTTCCTTCTTGGGACCCCATGAACACCCTGAAATCACCAGCAGGCATAAAAGATAAAGGCTTATGATTTTTTTAATCCGTTGAGGATGCATACGAAAAACAGCGTTCCCGGGGTTAGATTGTGGATTATGAATGTTCAAAGGCTTCAATGTATTTAGCCGCTTCAAAGGCCGCGATGGCGCTGTCGCCCACGGCCGTGGCCACCTGCCGCAACGGGGTGTTCCGGACATCCCCGGCCGCATAGACGCCCGGCACAGAGGTTTCCATTCGAGGGGTGACCAGGATAAAGCCGTTTTTATCCAGCTCAAGGGCGTTTTTTAAAAAACCGGTGTTGGGGGTTATGCCCACCCAGATAAAACAGCCGTTCACCGCCAGATCAAAGGTTTTTCCTGTTTTCACGTTTTTAACGGTGACTGTTTCCACGCCCTTTTCAGAACCGTTGATGGACGTCGGCACCGAATCCCAGAGGATCTCTATTTTCGGGTTTTCAAACGCCCGCTCCTGTAAAATACGGGTGGCCCTCAACTGATCCCGCCGGTGAATCAGATACACTTTCTTCACAAAACGGGTGAGATAGAGGCTTTCCTGAACCGCGGTGTCTCCGCCGCCCACCGCCGCCACCACACTGTCCCTGTAGAAGGGAGCGTCGCAGGTGGCGCAGGCGGACACCCCTTTTCCAAAAAACTCGCTTTCCCCGGGTATCCCCAGTTTGCTCGGGGAAGCGCCGGTGGCGATGATGATCGCCTTGGCCGTGATTTCCCGGTCGTTGAGTTTAAGCCTTTTAACAGGTTTTGAAAAATCAACGGTCAGCACCTCATTGGTTTCGATGGTCACCCCGAACCGTTTGGCCTGATCCGTCATTTTCATGATCAGTTCCGCGCCGCTCAGACCCTCGGGAAAGCCGGGGTAGTTTTCAAGCCAGTCGGTAACCAGTATCTGACCGCCCGGCACCAGCTTTTCCACAACCAGGGTGTTTACCTGGGAGCGGGCCGCATAAATGGCCGCGGTCAGTCCGGCCGGCCCGCTGCCGACAATCACCAGATCGTAATCCGTCGTCTGCATGATCGGGATATTTATAATGCCTTATCGAGGGTTGCGGTAATTTTTGATTTGTCGACCAGACCGATGATCTGACCCACCACCTGGCCGTTTTTAAACACCAGCAGGGTGGGAATGGCCCGGATCCCGTAATTCCCAGGTGTTACGGGGCTGTTATCCACGTTGCACTTGGCGAACTTGATTTTGCCCTCATAATCCTTGCTGATCTCCTTGATCAGAGGAGCGATGGCCGTGCAAGGGCCGCACCAGGGTGCCCAAAAATCCACCAACACCGGAATGTCGGATTTTAAAACCTCGTTTCCAAAAGTCGAATCTTCTACCTCAATGATTCCTTCGCTCATTTTATGATCCTTTCCTTGATACAATTAAAAGAAATGCGAGCATATTCAATACCTACTTTCTGTAGTCCCTTATTTTTTATGGGACAATAATAAATATTTTGTTTTTCTGCAATATAATAACCGACAACCGGCTTGTCAAGCTGGCGGTATGACCCGAAATCCGCGATTGATTTTACGCAAACTGGTTTTTCCAAATCGTGATGGCTGAAAA